>CAINTF010000062.1 GCA_903853285.1 uncultured Acidimicrobium sp.
CAAGTCGACGATGATCGCGCTTTTCGGCTTCTGCCAATCGCGTGATGTGTTCTTCGAGTGCAGCTTTGGACTCCCAGGCTGTTCCGTAGATCCGCTGCAACATCGGACCTTTCTCATTGCCTCGCCAATATGCACCGGCAACTTTCATCAACGCAAAATGTCCGAGCCTGCCAGTTGTTGGCACGTGAGGGCCTCGGCACAAGTCAACGAATGAATCAGTGTTGCGATACACGCTCACGATGTCGCCACCCTGTACTTCAGATGCGTCAGTGCCGTCTGCTGCGCCACTGGTAACCCGTGTAATGATTTCGCATTTGTAGGGCTGATCAGCAAACAGTTCGAGTGCTGCCTTGGCGGACATCTCGTCGCGAGTGAACGACTGATCTGCTTTGATGATCTCGCGCATCTTTTCCGTAATCGCAGCAAGATCAGTGTCGCTAAAGGTTTTTCCACCTGGCAATTCGAAGTCGTAATAAAAGCCATCTTCAATTGCAGGACCAATCGTAAATTTGGCGCCAACAAACAACTCCACAACCGCTTGCGCCATGACGTGTGCTGTCGAGTGCCTCAACACATGTCGGCCTGCCTCGCTCTCTGCGGTAATGATCGAAACCTTTGCACCCGCACCCAACGCAACCGTGAGGTCTGTTTCTGTGCCATCGACCACCGCGGCAACTGCAGCTTTCGCCAATCGGGATCCAATACCTTGAGCCAGGTCAAGCGAGGTTGAACCAGCAGGAAGGGACTTTCGAGTGCCGTCAGGAAGGCTGACTTCAATAGTTTCTACAGCACTCATCGTGCCTATGAGTCTAGTTTCTCAAAATTGCTTAGAACGGCACAATTATGCGGTATTCAGAAGAGTACGAGATTGACCCCAAGCAAATTTGCTGCGAGAGAGACATCGACACCATTTTTTGCAGCAGCGTCGATGAGTTGTACGGCACGAGGTGTATCTAGATCATCATCAAGTGCCTCGCGCACCGACCCAAGCAACTCACCAGCATCGGGTTTTGTTCCGGTACTCCAAAGTGCAAGGCGGTCAATATTGCGAGCAAACATGTCCTCATCCCATTCCCACTCAAATCGGTAATGATGCTCGATCAAACCGAGTCGGATAACTCGTGGATCAAAACGTGTCCGCAGTTTGTCAACAAACACCAAGTTTCCACGACTCTTCGACATCTTGTGACCATCCATCGACACCATCGCAACGTGCATCCAGTGCTTCACAAACTGTTCTCCGGTTGCTGCTTCTGACTGAGCGCGCTCACATTCGTGATGCGGGAAAATCAAATCACTTCCACCACCGTGCAAGTCGATAGTTGTACCCAACTCGCGCAAAGCAAGCGCTGAGCATTCAATGTGCCAACCAGGCCTGCCGGCTCCCCACATGGTTTCCCAGGATGGTTCGTCAACTGCCGATGGGTGCCACAAAACAAAATCAAGTGGATGACGTTTATGTGGGTCCTCCACATTGCCTCCGCGTTCGCGCGCAAGCTCAATCATTGTTTCTTGTGAATAATGCGAAATCTCTCCAAAAGTTTTGGACTGAGTTACGTCGAAGTACACCGAACCACCCGACTGGTATGCAAAGCCCTTGTCGATCACCATGCCGATAAATCCGCGAATGTCAGAGATGGCCGACGATGCACGCGGAGTGGAATACATAGGCAGCGCTCCGAGCGCTTCCATGTCGGCAGTGAAGCGAGCCTCCTCCCCTGCTGCTAGGTCCAAATAGTGCACTCCCAATTCGCGTGCCTTGGCAAACAACGGATCGTCGACGTCGGTGACGTTTCGAACACACTTCACTTCATGACCAAGGTCAATCAATCGTCGAATCAAGATGTCGTAACTAATGAATGTAAACGCGTGACCCAAATGCGTTGCGTCATACGGCGTGATGCCGCACGTGTACATCAACACTGTTGGACCGGGTTCAAACGGAACCACCGATTGCTGAGCGGTGTCGTAGAGGCGCATTATGAAATCTTCAGATTGCGTCCACTTACGGGATCAACATCAGGCAAACCCGTCATGCGCGGCGCAACACGTGTCTTGTATCGCACATTCATCTGCAGCATGACTGCCGTGAAAGCCTCAAGCGCGAGCGCATTCGACAATCGTCCCGTATTCAGCGGTCGACAACCAGGAATCTTTTCGACAATGTCACTCACAGTTTCAATTGCTTCGGGATGATCGGAACAAATCAATACATCGCTGTCAACATGGTGATTGAGATTGCCTAGTTCTTTTGCAGGCAAGTGCTGCAATGCTGCTACGACTTTGCTCATAGGAATTTCGGCTTGCACATGGGCTGCGATACTTCCGCGAGGTGGAACGAGCGGTTGAAACTCTTTACCCACCTTGACCAACGCGTTTGCCATCGTGATCACGATTTTGCCAGCAAGTTGGCTTGCAAAATCACCAACGATCGTGGCGGTGGAGTCCCATGGGGTTGCAACAACGACAAGATCACAATTCACTGCGTCGGCATTGTCGCCACCGGTGATAGTCAGATTGTGGCTTGGCCAAAGTGCTTGCAACTCTTTAACCTTCTCAATTGACCTCGCCTTGTCTCGTGACCCGATTACAACCTCGTAACCAGCCACGTTGAGGCGAAGTGCAAGACCACTACCCGCGGGCCCAGTTCCACCAATTATTCCAATTTTCATCTAACGAGCCTGCCACAAACACCCCCCAACAACTACCGTTGACGGCATGGGAATATTGGATGGCAAGAAGATAGTGGTCACAGGGGTACTTACCGATGCCTCATTAGCTTTCGGAGTTGCCCAACTGGCTCAGCGTGAAGGCGCCACAGTTCTCTTGACCGGTGCAGGTCGCGGACTTTCCATCACCGAACGAACCGCTCGCAAGCTTGACACCCCAGCCGAAGTCATTGAGTTTGATGTAACAGTCGACGAACACGTCGAGACTGCGCGCGCCGGTGCAAAGCAACACCTCGGAAGCGTTGACGGCGTACTTCACGCCATCGGTTTTGCTCCCGCAGTGTGCCTCGGCGATGACTTTATGGCCGCACAATGGAATGACGTTGCAGTTGCTATGCAGATCTCTGCGTACTCGCTGAAAACGCTTGCTGATGCTTTCGTACCGCTGATGTCGACAGGCGGAAGTTTTGTTGGACTTGATTTCGACAACACCGTTGCATGGCCCGCGTACAACTGGATGGGTGTCGCTAAAGCCGCACTCGAATCGACCAGCCGATATCTCGCCAAAGAACTGGGTGGGAAAAACATTCGCTGCAACCTCGTTGCCGCAGGACCAATCAAAACGATGGCCGCAAAATCGATTCCAGGTTTTCAGACGTTCGAGGACGTGTGGAGCGATCGTGCGCCACTCGGATGGGACGTCAACGATTCGACAGCAGTTGCACGTGCATGCGTCGCACTGCTATCCGATTGGTTTCCAGCCACCACCGCAGAAGTGATTCATGTGGATGGTGGCTACCACGCAATGGGCGTGTAAATGCATTCTCTAGTGAGGCGCCTCGCGGCCCATGTACTCGTGGTCTCGTTCGTGATCACCGGTGCATCCGTACTCACAGTCGCTCTCGATTCAACAAAGTCATTCGCCGCATCGACCAACGATCCGCTGCTTGATCAACAGTGGGGATTGACAGCAATTGGTGCACCATCTGTCTGGAGCATTTCTCGCGGTGCAGGCGTGACCGTCGCAGTGATTGACAGCGGCAGCGGACCACACCCCGACCTGGACGCCAATCTTGATACTGGTCGCACGATGTTCGGATCGATTGACAGTGCCGGAGAAATTGATGTCGACATTGCGGGTCACGGATCACACGTGGCTGGGATCATTGCAGCAGTTGCCGACAATGCAATAGGCGGCTCAGGTGTTGCGCCACAATCTCGCATCTTGCCAATCAGAGTGTTGGACTCGCTCGGATCAGGCGATTCCAAAGATGTTTCAAAGGCAGTCCGCTTTGCTGTCGACTCTGGTGTCAAAGTGATCAACCTCTCGCTAGGCGGTGCAACTGAGAGCACCTCACTCACGGCCGCAATTCAATATGCAGTTGACCACAATGTGCTCGTAGTTGCAGCCGCCGGAAATGGTGCAGCAGACTCAACACCAAAATGGCCAGCAGCAAGCGATCTCGCACTGGCAGTGACCGCAGTTGACCGTAATTACAGTGTGACTTCATTTGATCAACGAGGCGACTACATCGACCTTGCGGCTCCAGGTGCTTCAATCCTTTCCACCGCCAGTAATGACTACAGAATTCAGAGCGGAACCAGCATGGCCGCAGCGTTCGTCACCGGTGCAGCTGCATTGTTGTTTGCTGCTCAGCCTTCGATCACTGCCGCACAAGTGCGCGACCTATTGCAACGCACAGCCACCGACATTGGTGCGCTTGGGCGAGACACAACGTTTGGCTACGGACTAGTCAACCTTGTTGGCGCCTTTGCTGAGCTCGATGTGATGTTTCCAAAAATTATTAGTGCATCACTTGCCACGGAAGGTCGAATTGGCGCGCTTGCAGTTGGTACCGTCTCAACTTCATCAACCACTGCCACCAGCCAGTGGTACCGGTGCACTGAGCCAGGAGCATCAACCACAAGCCAGCCAGCAGATTGCATCGCCATTACAAATGCAGTTGCCACTACATATCAATCGACTATCAAAGACCTACGCAAGTTTCTTCGCTACTCAATCACCATCGCTAGCGGCGTTAATAACTCAATCGTAAAAACAATTTTCTCAGCAACAACCGTTCCCGAATCTGGAGCCTGGCTTACGACTTCCACACTTTCCACAAAGACAAAAACTCCATTGAGCGAATTGCTCCGGAGTCCGTCGAAAGGCACTCGAACATTCAAAATAGTTAGTGGTCCGTGTAAGTTGAAAAATTCGGCGCTCGTTGCTTCCGCGCTGCCTGGCTCTTGCACGCTCAAGGTTTCTATAGCCGCAAAAGCTCCTTACCCAACACTGGGATTTACTTCCGTCATCACCATTTCGTAAACATGTCCAATCGCCTCAGTCACGAGATCAGCCCGTACCTTCGCCAACATTGCGAAAACCCAGTTGATTGGTATCCGTGGGGAGAGGATGCTTTTGCTCTCGCCCGCGCAACCGGTAAGCCAATACTTCTCTCGGTCGGATATTCGGCTTGCCACTGGTGTCATGTCATGGCCCACGAGTGTTTTGAAGATGTCGAAACTGCTTCGCTCATGAATGAGTTGTTCGTCAACATCAAAGTCGATCGTGAAGAGCGACCAGACGTCGACGCGATTTATATGGACGCCGTCCAAGCCATGACCGGTCGTGGCGGCTGGCCAATGACTGTGTTCCTCACACCGGATGCAAAGCCATTTTATGGTGGTACATATTTTCCGAAACCCACATTTATCCAACTCATGAACGCAATAACTGATGCTTGGCACAACCGTCGAGATGACATTGAGAACAACATTGCAGCACTCATGGAAAGTTTGAGTCGAACCAGCCGAATCACCAACAACAGTGGCAGTGCAGAACATGAGTTAATCGGTCCCCCGCACCTGAACGCTGCTATCGAACAAATGAGACAATCATTTGATCCTGCCTGGGGTGGCTTTGGCTCTGCACCAAAATTTCCGAGCACCATGAATCTCGACCTGCTACTTCGGGTGTATCTCGACAATCCAAACCCAGAGCTTCTGGAAATTCTCACCACGTCGCTCGATGCGATGGCCTCTGGTGGAATGTACGACCACCTCGGTGGAGGTTTTGCTCGATACAGCGTTGACGCCCAATGGCTGGTACCGCACTTTGAAAAAATGTTGTACGACCAGGCATTACTCGCGCGCATCTACTTGCACGCAGGAGTTGCGCTTAAGCAACCTCGTTGGTTGCAGATTGCCTCCGAAACTATTGACTATGTGCTGCGCGATCTGAGTCACCCAGACGGAGGCTTTTTTTCTGCGCAGGATGCGGATTCGGTTGACGAACAAGGTCATAGTGTCGAAGGACATTTCTATGTGTGGTCAAAACAGCAGGTCGTAGAAGTTCTCCCCCCAGATCTGCATGAAGTTGCCCTTGATTGGTACGAAGTGACCGAAACAGGAAACTTTGAAGGTGCAAATATTTTGAGCAGACTGCACCACCGCGGTGATCTTTTGAGAAGCTCTCAAGTTGAACGTGCTCGAGCGTTATTGCTTGATTCCCGCAATACTCGCTCTTGGCCAGGACTCGACGACAAGGTACTCACCGAATGGAATGGGATGATGCTTGCAACACTGGCAGAAGCATCCACATTGTTGCAACGACCGGATTGGCTTGCTGCTGCTGTAAAGAACGGAGAATTTCTCCTCAACCAACTGTGCACCGAATCTGATTCAACAATCATCAAGCGCAGCTGGCATCAAGATGGAAAACCTCAAGCGCAACATGCGGCACTCGCTGCAGACCTCGCTCAACTCGTTGATGGCTTCACAAGACTCGCCGAGGCAACCGGACAGGCCTCATGGATTACTCACGCAAAAACCATCGCCGACAAACTGTTGTCTGATTTCTGGGATACGGAAAACGGTGGTGTCTTTACGACATCGCATGACGGTGAGCAATTGATAGTGCGGCAAAAAGATGTGATGGACAACGCAACTCCTTCAGCCAATTCGACAGCAGCGTTTGCGCTGTATCGACTTGCTGCTCTCACTGGCGAGGAACGTTTCGCGAATCACGCCGACCAGATTTCGCAATTACTTCTCCAAATCGCCGCAAGCGCTCCAACCGCATTTGGCAATCTGCTCAGCGCCGCACATCTGCGACACCGTGGCGTTATCGAAATTGCAATTACTGGCAATCGCCCCGACTTGGTCATGCAGTTACACGGTCAGTGGCTACCTACCGTGGTGAGCGCTTGGGGTGAGCGATATGACTCGCCTATTTGGCATGACCGCAAAGATGATCTTGCCTATGTATGCCGTCAGTACACGTGCATGGCTCCAGCACACGACGCGAAGACTTTTGACGAAGCACTACGCATTGCCCTGCAATCCACAACTAGCTGATTTACCAACCGTTCAGGTGAATGATTTGCTCGGCACTGCGTCGAGCTCGAGTTGCACTTAATCCTTTTTCTGTTTGGTGAGATTCGTTCCCCGCTTCGCGACCATCAGGCCACCCAAGCGCGATAGCACCAATCAATTGCATAGCTTCAGGAACATGCAGCCTGGTTCGTAGCTGTTGTTCACCATGAAACACTCCAAAAAATAACGCTCCCAATCCCACATCCTCTGCAGCAAGAAGCATTGTCATCGCCGCGAACGATGCATCAACAGTCCAATACGGAGTCGGCCATACTTCTGTGCTTGCACCCAGTCCGGTGTGCGCCTTGTCGTGCTCGGAGTAACGCTCCACATATGACTCGGGATCAGCAAACACCAATGCGATAACAGGGGCATCCAATAATTGCTTCCAGCGAAAACTCTCTCGCTTCTCCATCGCCAGCGTGTCATCCCAGAATTTTGCAGTCGCACTCGAATCGATGATGATGGCATGCCATCCCTGCGTCTTGCCTGCAGATGGAGCGCGAGACGCAAGATCTATGATCTGCGAAACAAGTTTCGAATCAACTGGTTGTTTTGAAAACGCACGCGTCATGCGCCGACCGCGTACAACGTCGGCGAACTCCAAAGTTGACTGCTTAGTGTTTGCCGAGTTTGGCCAGAGACTCGGCCATAGTCCAACCGTGCACAATTACAACGCCACTCTTGGCCTTGGTTGCAGTTGCAAACTGTGCTGCAACATCGGCATCGATCTTTTCTGGCTTCAATGTCTCATGATCAAGAAATCCGCTTTGCGCATTGACCTTCACCGTAAAGCTCTGGTCGTCGTACGAAGACTCGACTCCGAAGCGTCGGGCCAAGCGCTTGCCCCATGCGCGCTCTTCGCCAACTGCGCGATGGCTTGGTCGAGGAATCAACTCAGTCAGTGACTTAAAAGCCTCGAGACCGGCTGCAGATGCGAATCGTGAACCAACAACGACATCCTCATCAGGGAAAGCCATGAGTGCTCGGTGATACGCCTCGCCCATCAGGCCCTTCAACACCGTGTCACGCTTGGCTGTCTTTTTAACACTCATCATTCCGAGCAGCACACATGGAGTGCCGCCAATGCGCTCGAGCGTCGAGAAGGTGAAACCGTGAATTTTGCCGTCAATACGTGCGCTAGTGAACAAGACCCATTCGTCTTTGGCCTTCGAAACCGGGCCAATTCCAAATGCCCCACCCATCGCCGCCAACTCATCAAGTTCGGCATCGGTCAGAGACCCACAATCACGCGTCTCAACCTCAAGTGACATGACTACAGTCTGCCAGCAAAACTACGGTTTCGGCACGGGCATCTATGCAATCGTTGCGGCATCCCCGAACGACGCTCGTAATTGACCCATCACTCGATCTAGGTTGACCGTATATTCGGCTCCAAGGCTCACTGCTTTGTCATCTGAGAGATGAAGAAATACAGGTGAATCACCTGGATGCTCTTTCAGCACTGCCTGTAGATCGGAAATTAAAGTTTCAGTGATCGCTTGCGCGCTGAATCGCAGATGCAGCGAGTCCTGCGAGGAGCGTAAGCCTTCCAAAACAATAATTTCGGTGGCCATAAAGCCCACCTTTGTTTCGTCCCGAGCATCCATTCTGCCCCGAACCGAGATCAGCATGTCATCGGCAAGTTGATGCCCATACTTCTCGAGAGTTTTAGGGAAGACGGTTACTTCAATTGCACCTTGCAAATCCTCCAACATGAACGTTGCCATCTGATCGCCACGCTTCGTGTAGCGCCTATTCACTTGGTTGACGATGCCGCCAATAGTCATAAAGACGCCGTCCGCCGACTCAAGTGCTTCAGGAATTGAACAATCAACTCGACGTCGTAGTGCACCTTCAATGCCCATCAACGGGTGGTCAGAAACATACAGACCAAGCATTTCTTTTTCAAACTTCAACTGTTCAGCCTTCTCGAAGTGCAAATCTGGAATCAATTGACGCTCACTAAACCCGCCTTCGGTCTCTTCCATTTCACCGAAGAGGCTCATAACGCCCTGATCCTTTTCTTCGCGACGTTTCAGAGTCGTGTCGATAATCGGCATGAATGAAGCAAGCAACCCCTTGCGTGGGTGGCCAAGCTTGTCGAATGCACCAGCTTTAATCAACGATTCAATCGCCCTCTTGTTCAATACATCAGTTGGCACTCGTTCAGCGAAATCGTAGAAAGATTCAAAAGGACCGTATGTGTTGCGATGCTCGACAATTTTCGTACTCAATCCCTCGCCAACGTTGCGAATAGCCGACAGACCAAATGTGATCTTGCGCTCCTCGCCATCGAGAACTGGCTCGAAATTGACCCCAGAAAGATTGATGTCGGGCGTGAGCACGACAATGTTGTTCATGCGTGCATCGGAAAGATACACAGCCGCCTTGTCGTAATTGGTCTTCACACTGGTGAGCAAACACGCCAAGTACTCAACCGGAAAGTGAGTTTTTAGATATGCGGTTTGATACGAAATCAATCCGTAGCCATATGCGTGACTTTTCGCAAATGCATAGTCAGCGAACTTTTCGATCATGTCGAAAATGGTTGTGCCCAACTCATCGCCATATCCCAACTTGATACAACCAGCTTCAAAACCCGCACGCTGTTCCGCCATCGCAACTTTGTCTTTTTTGCCGCAAGCTTTTCGCAATGTGTCTGCTTCGGCTAGCGAGTACCCGGCAAACTTCTGAGCAACGCGCATCACGCTCTCTTGATAGATCATGAGCCCGTACGTATCACCCAATAGTTCGGCGGCATCGGGATGGAAATATTCGTTCTTTTTTCGCTTGTTTTTGTAGTCGGCAAAATCGTTATGCATGTTTTCGCCCATCGGACCAGGGCGATACAAAGCAAGCACAGCAGAGAGATGCTCAAACGTCTCAGGCATTAATGAACGCAACAACGCCCGCATTGGGGTGCTCTCCAATTGGAAAACTCCGATGGTGTCACCACGCGCAAGTAGCTCAAAGGTTGGTTTGTCGTCGATGGGCAATTTGTCGACATCAAAATCGCTGTCACGGAACTGACGAATCATGGCATTTGCATCGCTCAGAACGTCTAGGTTGCGCAGTCCCAAAATGTCCATCTTGAGCAGGCCCAGCGCCTCAACACCATGCATTTCGAATTGCGTCACAACCGGTGCGTCTTCCGGGTTCTGGCCCTGCTCGGTTTTGCGTTGAATCGGCAGATACTCCGTCAATTTTTCCTTTGTAATCACTACCGCTGCGGCATGAATACCAACGTTGCGCTTTAGACCTTCAAGCCCGCGAGCCACATCCACAACTTCTTTGACTTCGCTATCTGAGTCGTACAACGCTCGCAACTCTGCTGCTGCGCGATATCCGTCTTTGTGCTCACCCTTCGGGTCTGGCTCTAAACAAAACTTGAGCGGAGTGTCGCGCCCCATGACTACAGGTGGCATCAGCTTCGCAATTTTGTCGCCAACAACATACGGCTTGCCAAGCACTCTCGCGGCATCACGCACCGCGTTGCGTGCCTTGATGGTGCCAAACGTAATGATTTGCGCAACGTGGTCGCGACCATATTTATCTGACGCATAACGAATCATTTGATCGCGATAACGCGAGTCAAAGTCCATATCAATATCGGGCATCGTGACGCGACTCGGATTTAAGAATCTTTCGAACAGCAAGTCGTACTTGATTGGGTCCAAATCGGTGATACGCAAGCAATACGCAACTGCGCAGCCTGCCGCCGATCCACGACCGGGGCCAACACGTATCGAATGATCACGTGCATAACGAATCATGTCCCACACGATCAAGAAATACGAGCTGAAACCCATCTGTTCAATCGTTTGCAATTCAAAGTTCAACCGCTCGATCACTGCAGGTGGAAGTTTTTGACCCCATCGCTCCTTGGCCCCTTCGAGAGCCAGGTGATGCAAATATTCGCCGTCGGTCTTGAAACCGGCGGGGAGTTCAAAGTTTGGAAGAACCGGTTTTCCAAACTCAATCTCAATATTTGCTCGCTCAGCAATCCAAAGCGTGTTACTGCAGGCTTCTGGTACGTCTCGAAACAACCACTGCATCTCTTGTGCACTCTTTAAATAATGCTCGGTGCCCTCAAACTTGAACCGGTTCGGGTCCGACATAGTGCATCCCGTTTGCACACACAACAACGCATCATGTGCAGCATGATCGTCGCGATGCGTGTAGTGGGTGTCGTTTGTGGCGAGCAATGGTGCGCCTATTTTGCGTGAGAGTTCTATCAGTAGCGGATTAGTCCGTTTCTGATCCGCTAATCCATGATCTTGCAATTCGATGAAGAAATTGTCTTTGCCAAAAATATCTTGCAGTCGCCCTGCGCAATCATGGGCGCCAGTGATGTCGCCCTTCATGAGTCGCTGCAACACGTGTCCGCCCAAGCATCCGCTCGTTGCGATTAGACCTTCATGGTGCTCGTGTAACAACTCCCAGTCAATACGCGGTTGGTAGTAGTAGCCCTCTAAAAACGCGCGGCTCGATAACTGAATCAAATTCTTGTAGCCCACATTGTTTTCGGCAAGGAGCGTGAGGTGGTAATACACCTTGCCACCTGATTCGGTTTCACCACCCGAATCATCCACTCTGCCTCGTCGAGACGGCCGCTCAGAGCGATGCTCATGAGCCATGTATGCCTCAGTGCCAATGATCGGCTTAATTCCCTGCTCTTTGCACTGTCGATAAAAATCAAGCGTTCCGTACATATTGCCGTGATCGGTCATCCCCAACGCGGGTTGACCATCAGCTACGGCTGCGGCGACCAACTCATCAAGTCGCGACGCGCCATCCAACATCGAAAACTCGGTGTGGACATGCAAGTGGGTAAACGAATCTCCCACTGAGATCTCCTTTCGTTTTCGATCGATGTTTGAGGTTAAAAGCCGTGTTGGAGGAGAGAGATTATCAGTGGGGTGTTTGCCCGTGTTGCTTACCCGAGAACTCCACCGGTGCGAATTTGCTTTCGGCTAGAGATACGTGCCGGGGCGGTCCGAGATTTCAGGACCCGTCTGCCCACCTGGACCGCTGGGTAACTGGCGCATCTGATTCAACTGCTGATTCGCAGCCAATTGTTGGGCAAACAATGTTGCCTGAATCCCATGGAACAGCCCTTCAAGCCAACCCACCAATTGGGCTTTGGCAACCCGCAACTCGCTGTCCGACGGGGTCACACCATCGCGAAAAGGCAGCGACAACATCCGCAACTCTTCTGCCAGGTCGGGTGACAGTGCTTCGGTCAATTCGACAATTGAGCGTTCATAGATTTCTGCAAGACGTTCACGTGCCGGTCCATCCATTGTCATTGAATGCACTTCGTCAAGCAGCTGCTTGATCATCGAGCCAATGCGCATCACCTTTGCCGGTGCAGTCACCGTTTCGTTTGGAATCTCTGCAGGTCCTTCTTGTACTACTTCAGTCATGGTTGCATTATCTCACGGCTATTGAGCAAATGCCAACAATGGAACATGCATTTCGGCTTCTGTTAACGAGCCGTGCCTACAAACCAGCTGATACGGACCAGTGTCAAATGGCTCATGAAAACTGACATCCTTAAACGGCACGAGTGCAACGTCGCCGAGACGCTTACGCGCTGCATCGGTAACTCGCGGACCAAACCAGCCATTCTCGATTGTCTCATCACGAGTGACGACCCAAGCAACGTCGCCGTACATTTCTTTTGCAGTTACATAAAGTGACTGCGTTGCACCGTTTCGCGCATGAAGCCATCGGAACCTACCCTCGCCAGATTGGTACGCAACTTGATCGAGCACATCGCGGTGAGGAGTTATTGATGCATCACCGATGTGTACTTGGCCATGATCCGCAGTCACTATCAACACACTGCCGGGTGTCAGTTGCTCAAGAACATCTGCAACTAGTCGATCTGCTTGGCGCAACTCTGCTTGGTAGTAATCGCCAAAACCGCGCTCGTGAGCAATCTTGTCAACTCCGTCGTAATACGCATAAATAAACTTCTGACCTGAACGCAACAAGAGACCAACTTGCACTGCAATGCTCGAAGACGATCTCCAGCCCATCGGACGAGAACCACGCAAGTGCGCTTCGGTAAATGCGGACCCTTCAAGTTCTGCCTTGCTCAATACAGGTACTGAAGCACCCATAAATGGAGGGCATGGTTGCACCATCTCTGGCGGATACGTGGATCGCAGATCACCCTTTTCATCACCCCAGCGCAACATCTGCATCACGTGTCGCCCCATGTCCATGCGATACCCCATTAAGCCGTGTTCTCCGGGTGTCAAACCTGTTGCAATCGATGTCAAAGCCGTCACTGTTGTTGACGGAGCAACAGTGGTGATCGCTCCACCCTGCATCCGAGAAATCGTTGGTGCATGCACAATATTGCTTTGAAGTTGATGCCAACCAAGACCGTCAAGTACGAGCAACACAACTTGATTCGCTCCCTCGACTGCTTTCGGCATCCACGCAGGCACCGAATCCGTGCCCTTCGGCCCGAGCAGACTTGGAATAATGCTGGAGATACAACCCCCTGAATACTGAGGAAGCGTTGGATCAAGCACGCGATCTACACTACAACCGTGCGTGTATCTACTCGGGGCGACTATGCGTGTCGCGCTCTCCTCTCTCTCGCCCTCCACGAGGGTGAGCCAGGCCCAACATCGGTTCGCGACATTGCGACTCGCACCGCGCTTCCACAGCCATATCTTGAGCAGATTCTTTTAGTTCTCAAAGGTGCAGGCTTGGTCAAATCAAAACGTGGTGTTGGCGGTGGATACACCCTCGCTCGACCGCCAGAGGAAATCATGCTCTCACAAATAATTGCAGCAGCCGATGGTCCGATCAGCGTCGGCGATTTTGGCAAACCACACCAGGATGGTTCTTGTGATCATGAAGGCCATTGCGTTTTGCTAGCCATTTGGAATGTTGCTGGCGAACACATGCGCGAGCATCTCGAGGATTACACGTTGGCAAAAATTGCCTCTGCGGCTAAAGGCACTTCGCCTTGGCCGGAATTGCATCATTAAACCAACTGTTATCGAAGCAATTAGCTACAACGAGCAAGCAGCGCTTTCATGTCGTCGGGCATTTCGGCTTCAAACGACATTGATTGACCGCTAATTGGATGCAAAAATGCCAACTGCGCGGCATGCAACATCGGACGCGGAGCCGAGAGAGAACTTCGAGCACCTCCGTAAGTCGAGTCTCCCACTACGGGATGGCCAATTGATTCAAGGTGAACTCTGATTTGGTGAGTACGTCCAGTTTCTAGATTGCACTCAACTAACGAACTTGGTAACGGCAGATCAAACTTGGACTTCACTTCAAATCGTGTTCGCGCGGCCTTGCCGTCGACAACGACTCCCATGCGTGTTGGGTCTTTCTGATCTCTACCGATTGGAGCATCGATGGTGCCAGACAAAACTGTTGGATGCCCCCACACGAGCGCCAAATATGTGCGCTTGACCTCGCGCTTGGATAAGGCATCAACTAGTGCTTCGTATGCCGCCTGCGTTTTCGCCATCACCATCAAACCAGTTGTTCCGGCATCTAGTCGATGCACAACACCAGGACGCAATGGGTCACCAGCAGATGCCATTTCAGGAAAACGTGCGAGAGCCCCATTGACCATCGTGCCTGTTGGGTTGCCTGCACCAGGATGGACGACCAAGCCTGCACTCTTATTAATCACCACAACGTCGGTGTCCTCGAAGACCACATCCAAGATCACCGAAGCGTCAGCAGTTGGCAATTCCTTTTTTGGCAATAACGCTGTATCGATTGCGATCGTCTGGCCTTCTGCAATTTTGGTTTTGCCAGTTTCGGCACACACTCCGTCGACCACCACTCCGCCAGCCTGAATTAACGATGCGGCAGAGGCACGACTCACATCGGCGATCAACGCAACTATGCGGTCAAGGCGCTGCTCATTGAGTGCCGCAGGAATTATTTCATTCAGCACTATTGGCCGTCCGTTCGTTCGATCTGAGAGTTGTATTTGAGCATCGCAATGATCATTGTCGCGGCTCCAATCATGATTGCCA
>CAINTF010000063.1 GCA_903853285.1 uncultured Acidimicrobium sp.
AATTGATAGTGAGGTGGGACTTCGGCGTCACCACCAATGATGAACACTTCTTTAATTCCTTTTTCGCGCACCCATGCGGCCAACTTGGCGGCGTGTTCTGGACCTTCAACAAGTCGTGCTGCAAAGTGTGGCACTACGTTGTGGCCTTTTGCCAACAACTGCTCACACAACTCCTGCGTCACCGCGATGCCCTTTGCAGGCGAGCAAGTTACTGACACTGATGCACCCTTTGGCAAGTCAGCAATTGCCTGATCGAGAGACTTCAGTGGCACTAATTCGTAGCGCATGTTGCTGACCAAACGCTGTGCAGCGGCGGTCGTCTTGCCGTTTGCTTTGCCACCTCCGATAAGGGGCTTTAATAACGACGAAAGGATGCTCATAGTTGTTCTCACTTACTTGGGTTTTGCGTATAGGGGCGTATCTAGATTATGCGAAAGTGTCGGGCAACTCTGCCTTGCGTTTGCCGATGTATTCCAATAATTCCGCGTCAATTGCGTCATCTAGCGCTGGCGCAACATATGACGCAAGTCGCTCTTTATAAATTCTGTTTGCTCGCTGTGCGGCATCCAATGCTCCGTCTTCAGTCCACTGCTCAAAGCTGTTGTTGTCGGCGGTGTCGGAACGGTAAAAGGCAGTCTCAAAGTTGGCCAACGTGTGTGCTGTACCCAAGAAATGTTGGCCTGGTACATTTTCGCGCATTGCGCTCATTGCTTGACCGTTTTCTGTCATGTCGAGACCTTTGCCAAGCGTCATCATCATGCCCAATTGGTCGCAGTCGAGCACAAACTTTTCGTATCCGACTGCAAGGCCACCCTCCAACCAGCCAGCTGAGTGCAACACGAAGTTTGTTCCAGCCATGATCGTTGGAATCAATGTTGAAGCACTTTCGTACGCGGCTTGAGCATCAGGCAGTTTGGATGCACACAGCGAACCACCCGAGCGAAATGGAACGCCAAGTCGACGCGCAAGTGCAGCAACTGTGTACAACACAATCGCAGGCTCTGGTGTGCCAAACGTAGGTGCACCCGTGAGCATCGACATCGAACTTGCGAACGATCCGAACACAACCGGAGCACCAGGGCGAACAAGTTGTGTAAACGCCATACCTACGAGTGACTCCGCAAGTGTTTGTGCCACCACTCCTGCAGAAGTTGTAGGCGCCATAGCACCGGCCAAAATAAATGGAGTGATAATGCACGCCTGATTATTGAGCGCATACACCTCTGCCGACTCGAGCATCGTTGCGTCCCACACCAACGGTGAAGATGCATTGATCAAACTGGTCATCACCGTACGGTCAGCCAAGTCACCGCCAAAAGCGATACGAGCCAAGTTGACGCTGTCTTGAGCACGCTCGCCGGCAGTAACCGAACCCATGAAACCTTTGTCGGAGTATTTGATATGGGCGTACACCATGTCAAGGTGACGCTTGCTTACAGGAATATCGACAGGCTCACAGACTGTGCCACCTGAGTGATGGATGTAGGGCGACATGTACGCCAACTTGACGATGTTCTGAAAATCTTGGATCGTTGCGTAACGACGACCATTATCGATGTCGTACACAAACGGTGAGCCGTAGTTTGGTGCAAACACCGTGGCGTTGCCGCCTATCTGGACATTGTTTTCTGGATTTCGTGCGTGTTGGGTGTAAATGCGTGGAGCGCTTGCCTGCACAATCGATCTGCACATTCCACGAGGAAAACGAACACGGGTTCCGTCAACAATTGCTCCCGCATTTTTAAAACGCTCAATCGCGCTTGGGTAATCGCGAATCTCAACGCCAATCTCCTCAAGGATGGTGTCCGCATTGCTCTCGAGTAATGCGAGACCCTCTTCTGAAACCATTTCGTATGGAGTGAGTAACCGAGTCAAATATGCATCGCGCTGGGCATGAGATGTTTTGCGTGTTGCCTGGCGAGCCGCTCGGCCGCCACCTCGCCTGTGGTGTTCTACTTCTTCAGTCATCTCACTCCCCCTTGTAAATCTGCTCTAGTCTCGCACGAGAATTTATGAACGTTGTCTTATGAACGGCGCCGACGACGCTGGCCTTCGCGACCACCCTCGCTATTCCCACTGTTTTCGATGCGTGGGGGCAGGGTCATGATGCTCTCGAGGTTTGGACAAGGTGCGTAGGCATGCGGGAAAGCCATTGCTGCGATGAACAGATCCTGAAAACGTGGCTCAGTTGCGGTCTCGATTTTGGTGACCTTGCGGACCGCAGTTTCCATCTCTAAACGCTGGCTTCGAGAGAGCAGAGTTTTGACAGCACCGGCGCCTGCAGCATTGCCGACCGAGCGCACTCCTGCCACCGGACAATCGGGAACCAATCCAAGCACCATCGCGTACACAGGATCGATGTGAGCACCGAATGCGCCAGCCAAACGAATATCAAGTACCTCTGGGTTGCCCGCATGCTCAACAAGCAAGTCGATACCTGCTCGCAGCGCTGCTTTAGCCAATTGAATTGCTCGAATATCATTTTGCGTAATCAACAAACGAATGTCTCCGTGCTCATACAACACGTACGAGAAAGTGCGATCATCGGCGACAACACGAGGAGTCTTGCCAACAAGCGATCCTTGAATCACACCGTCTTGAGAAATAATGCCTGCCAAATACATCTCTGAAATCACTTCGATAATGCCGGAGCCACATACACCAGTTACGGGCGTATCAACAATGGCTTCAGCAAAACCTGGCTCGTCTGACCACATTTCAATACCGATCGAACGAAAGCGTGGCTCAAGTGTTTCGCGATCAATGCGCACCTTTTCAACAGCACCAGCAGTTGCTCGCTGACCACAACTGAGCTGTGCGCCTTCGAAGGCTGGACCAGTTGGGCTTGATGCTGCGAACTGGCGGGTGTTGTCCCCCAGCACGATCTCGGCGTTGGTGCCAACGTCGATGAGCAATTGCATTGCGGTGCCACGATGTGGACCTTCGGACAAGATTGCAGCTGCAGTGTCTGCGCCAACGTGTCCGGCAATGCACGGACCAACGTAGTAACGAGCATTCGGAAGAG
>CAINTF010000064.1 GCA_903853285.1 uncultured Acidimicrobium sp.
AGCGCAAGTGCCTCGTCATCGCCAACGCGCATCACGTCGAGCAAACGACGATGCAGGAGTAAAACAACAGATGAAAAAACGACATACGGCAAAATGAGGCGAACATCGCCCCAAGTTGCGCTCGAAAGTCGGCCCAAGATCCACGAATACACCTGACGCACGACATCGCTATTTCGTTGCAATACGAAGGCCTGGATGGCTGTGAGCATTGATGTAACAGCAACGCCTGCAAGCACCAGTGTTGTTCCAGATCGCACGCTTCCGAATGCGGTGCCAACCACGTAGGTGACAAGCACGGCGCAGAGCGCACCAACAAAAGCAGCGAGTGGCAGTGGATCAATGATCCATGTTGAAGTCGTTGTGCGCTGGAGAGTGAAAACGATTGTTGCCCCGAGCCCGGCACCAGCAGCGACACCAAGTAGATAGGGATCAACGAGTGGATTGCGAAACACACCTTGATAGCTCGCACCAGATATTGAGAGCATCGAGCCAACAAGTGCTGCAAGCACTACGCGTGGTGCACGGATTTGCCACACCAAGTTCCAATCGGCTCGCGAAACACCACTGTGCAAAGAGACAAAGGGTAAATGGTCAAGCATTTCTGCAGGAATACGCCAAAACTGCGGACCAGCCGGTCCAATCATCATGCCGACAAGCATCATGAACACGACTACCGCTCCACTGAGGACAAACGACAAAGGTTGTTTGTCGCGGCCCTCAGTAGGGCGTGAAGTGATGACAGATGTTGACATTGACAGAGTTACTTGGCAGATGCTTTCGTGATTGCCTCACCAATAGCTGCAACGAGTTCGACAATTCGTGGTCCCCAACGTGACGCAACGTCATCGTCAAGCACGGCAATGTTGCCAGCAACTACCGCAGCCAAGCCGCCCCAACCATCACGTGCCGCAACTGTCTCGGCAGTCTGTGCACAACACTTTGTGTCGGCCAAGAAAATGATGTCTGGATTGGATGAGACGATTGCTTCTGCTGACAGCTGTGGATAGTCATTTCCTGCTTCTGCATTGTCGGCAATGTTTCGAAGACCGAACAAGTTGAACAGCTGACCGATGAACGAATTTGATGTCACCGAGTAATACGTGTTGTCGAGTTCGTAGTAGTACGACAACGGTGTTGCGGGTGCGACTACTGCTGATACTGCTTCATCAATTCCGGTTTGCATAGATGCCGCCAATTGATCTGCCTCTGTCACGTGACCAGAAAGCATGCCAAGTTGTTGAATTTGCTCGTACACACTGTCGAGGTTGGTTGGTGCATTTGCAATAAACAACGGAATACCGAGCGCTCCAAGTTGCTGCGCGAGGCTTCCTGGGTCATATGAGGCGATGACAAGATCAGGAGTGAAACCGCTTATTGCTTCAATGTTTGGCTCAAAACCGGAAAGCGTTGTACCGAGTGCGACTGCTTCGGCTGGGTAATTGGAATACTCGTCGACTGCAACGACCTGAGCTCCTGCGCCGATGGCATACAACATTTCTGTTGATGTTGGCGAGAGCGAGATGATTCGCATTGGCTGTGCATTGAGCGTTACATCTCCGACTGTCACGGGATATGTCTGAGATGTTCCAGATACTTCAGCAGCAATGGTGGTGTCTGAAGTAGACGAGCTACTGCCACAACCTGCAATCGTTGCGGTGAGTGCAAACAAAAAGCCGGCAATGCCGGCCTTGGTTAATTTATTCATGATTGGGTCTCCTTGCTCTTCTTGCGAGAGCGGTTGATGAAGCAACGAACCAGGCGACCGGACTTACGAACTTGATGTTCGAACTACCGTTGCGTGACAGTGCCGGAATCTCACCGGACTTCGCTGGGAACTTTGCGCCACGACTATTGCCGTGGTGGAGACAGACTAGCCCATTACAAAGGCTGCGAGACGATCCATGCCCTCTTTTAAGTCGGCATCGCCAAGCGCAAAACTGAACCGAGCAAAACCCGGAGCACCGAAGGCCTCACCTGGCACGAATGCCACCTTGGCTCGGTCGAGCACAAGATCGGCCAACTGCATCGAGTCGGTGGCGATTTCTCCGCCAAGCGACTTGCCGAGCAGGCCACGAACATTTGGGAAACAATAAAACGCACCTTGTGGCTCCATGCATGTAATCCCAGGAATAGCACTCAGCATGTTGTGCATCAATGTTCCTCTGCGTGAAAATGCTTCGCGCATCATTTCAACTGCCGACAAATCGCCGCTCACTGCTTCGAGTGCAGCCATCTGCGCAACGTTGGAAACATTGGAAGTGGTGTGCGATTGAAAGTTGATCGCGGCCTTCATCACATCTTTTGGCCCAATCATCCAGCCAACACGCCAGCCCGTCATTGCATACGTTTTTGCAACGCCATTGACAATGATGCATTTGTCTGCAATCTCCGGCACGAGCGTCGGCAGAGAAGAAAACTTGTGCTTTCCATACGTCAGGTGTTCGTAAATTTCGTCGGTGATCACCCAGATGCCGTGCTCAACGGCCCACTTGCCTATCGCAATTGTTTCCTCTGGCGTGTAGACCGCACCACTTGGGTTGTCGGGCGACACGAAGAGCAATACTTTGGTGCGAGCAGTGCGAACTTTTTCAAGCTGTTCGACAGTGACCTTAAATTCGGTTTCTTCTGTGGTGTCAACGATGACCGAAACACCATCGGCAAGTGCAACTGCCTCTGGATATGTTGTCCAATATGGAGCAGGAATAATTACTTCATCGCCCGGATCGCACAATGCGGCGAACGCAACGAACACTGCGTGCTTGCCACCGTTTGTCACGAGCACCTGTGATGCATCACAAACAAATCCGCTATCGCGCTTTGTCTTGACTGCAATTGCCTCTCGCAACTCTGGCAAACCAGCAGCAGGTGTATAGCGATGAAACTTCGGGTCGCGCGCGGCGCGAACTGCTGCTTCCACAATCCGTTCTGGAGTAGGAAAGTCTGGCTCGCCAGCACCAAAGCCGATTACGTTCTCGCCCTTTGCCTTGAGCGCTTTGGCCTTGGCATCAACAGCCAGGGTTGCCGATTCGGCAATGGCACTCAGTCGGGCAGAAACACGGTTTTTGGGGTTTTGATGCGTTGTCACGGATGCCATGCTTACACAGTGGACACAGGTGAAGCGAAAACATTGCGAGATCATCAGTGCAAGTAAGTGATGTGCTGGATGGCGATTGGGATGCCCTCGAGCCCCTGCGAAACCCCGTTCTGGTAGTAGCCCTGCGCGGCTGGTTTGATGTTGCGGGTGTGGCTACAGGCGCTTTGGAGTGGGCCATCCAGGACCGCCCTGTAACGGTCGTTGCTTCCATTGACCCCGACCCGTTTTTTGACTTCACCCAGGAACGCCCAGAGACATTCATTGACGAAGATGGCGACCGTCAGATTCGCTGGCCCGAAAATGAGTTTCTGGTGACCCGGTTTCCCGATGGCTCACGAGATTTAGTTCTTGTTTCCGGAGTCGAACCACACTTGCACTGGACAACCTTTGCCGACTGCATCGTGGAGTGTGCACGCAAACTCAAATGCGAAGTTGTTGTGACGGTTGGTGCCACTGCCGATGGCGTACCGCACACGCGCTCTCCTCTCGTATTTGGCAGCACCACTAATACTTCACTTGCTCGTCGCCTCGGGCTCTCACGACCGCAGTATCAGGGCCCTACGGGTGTCGTTGGCGTGATTCATGAACGACTCGAACGCGAAGGCATCACTGCCGTGTCGTTACGAGTTGGTGTGCCCCACTATTTGGGCAATGCTCAACACCCAAAGTCGTCCGCAGCATTGTTGCGCAAACTTGAGCATGTGCTGGGCGTACCAACAAGCCACGGCGAGATGTACGAAGAGATTCAGCGCTGGGAAGAACTGCACGACGCTGCGATCGATGGCGATGATCAGACCACGAGTTACTTAGCGATGCTTGAAGATGAATACGACCGCCGCGTGGAGGAAAACATTCCTACGGGCGATGCGTTGGCCGCCGAGTTTGAGAAATTCTTGCGCGAACAACAAGACGGCAATGACGACACTGCGCTGTAACAGCTCAGAAATGTAAAGAGCCCCGACCTTTCGGCCGGGGCTCTTCAACAGGGGGATGTTGGTCTTACGACCAAACTTTTACTAGATGTACTTAGTTACCCGAACCAACGCGCATTGCGTTGTTCTTTGCAACTGTCAAGAGTGCACCGGTGAGTGGTG
>CAINTF010000065.1 GCA_903853285.1 uncultured Acidimicrobium sp.
CAACCTGAACTACCCGTGGTGTTGCTTGAAGATGTCGGCGCGGAAGTTGGGTTGCTCGTCGCACTAGCCGGCGTACTCACTGCCCACTTCACACACGATTCACGTTGGGATGCCGCAGGCTCCTTGACGATTGGCGTATTACTGATTGTGATTGCTGCCGTGCTCGCAATTGAGATGAAGGGTCTCTTGATTGGCGAGGCTGCACTTCCCGAGCAGCAAGAACTCATTGAGCGAGCCCTACAAGATGATCCACGCGTGCTCAGTATTGTGCACCTGCGAACGATGCACCTTGGCCCGGACGAAGTTTTGTTGGCAACAAAGATTGAATTCATTGACACTCTCTCGGTGGAGCAACTTGCACAAGCAATTGATGATGCCGAGGTGCGGGCGCGAAGCGTGGTGGACGCCACATTGCGGATCTATATCGAGCCAGACATTCGACGCTAAACGCCTGAGCCTGAATGATTTAGTCGGTGTACGCTTGAGTTGTACGCACGGGGAGTTCGCTGGATCGGCGGGCTGAGAGGGTGGCCGCCGCCACTGACCCGCTTACCTGCTGGATAATGCCAGCGCGGGAGCGAAGTTATGGTTGAGACAACTGCAGTGGTGGTGATCGGAGGGCTTCCGATCAGTAAGTCTGTAGCCAAATATCTACCCCATTACGACTATGTAATTGCAGCTGATTCTGGACTACACAGTGCAATCGATTTGGGTTTGCGTGTCAACTTAGTAATTGGAGATATGGATTCTGTTGATCCAGCCGTGCTTGTCGCCGCTGAAATCAATGGAGTGACCGTACAACGAATGCCGCGCGATAAAGACGCGACTGACACCGAACTTGCACTGCTGGCAGCAGTTGCGCATGGATCGCGACAAATAGTGCTCGTGACTGGCGGAGGCGGACGTCTCGATCATCAGCTTGGCGTATTGAGTGCCATGCAGCACAAAGCATTGAAAGACTGTGAAGTTTCGGCGTTGTGGGATACCGCACGAATACAACTCTTGCGTGGACCAGGCCTGTGCACTATCCATGGCAAAGTCGGCGACGTTGTTGGCCTCATTGCGCAACACGGTGATGCAATTGGAGTAACTACCGATGGTCTGAAGTGGGCTCTCAATGAAGGAACACTTGAAGCCCACTCTTCACGGGGCGTGAGTAATGAACTTGTGGCAGCAACTGCAACAATTTCGATTGCACGTGGACAACTTTTTGTCATTCAACCAAACGCAGTGGAGGCATGAGATGAAAAAATATTTAATTGCATTAGGAACACTCGCGATCTTGGCGTCGGGTTGCTCATCATCTCAAACGACTAGCTCGACTAAATCAACCGACGGCCAAATCACACTGACATTGCTTGCGCATGACTCATTCACACCCTCACCAGGCATTTTTGACGCCTTTACTGCTGCCACTGGAATTGCGGTGGAAGTTGTACAGGGTGGCGATGCCGGACAATTGGTAACGAAAGCCGTGCTCACGAGCGGCAACCCAGAGGGTGACGTGTTGTGGGGTGTTGACAACACGCTGCTCTCACGTGCGCTCGAAGCCAATGTATTCAGTGCATACGAAACACCAAATACTGCGTCTATGGATGCAGCATTGTTGCACGATATTCCTGGACACGAAGTGACACCAGTGGACAGCGGCGATGTGTGTATCAACTACGACATTGCCTGGTTCACAAGCCACAACATCGCTCCTCCCCTTACGTTGGATGCGCTGACCAACAAGCAGTACGCCAACTTGTTGGTGGTGCCAAGCGCGTTGAGCTCTTCGCCTGGTCTTGCCTTCTTGATGGCAACAATTGCCGAATTTGGTACAGACGGTTGGCAGTCGTATTGGAAGTCATTGCGCGACAACGGAGTCATGGTGGTGGATGGATGGACTCAGGCATACAACACTGAATTTTCTGGTGCAGCCGGCAAAGGTGATAGGCCAATTGTCGTCAGTTATTCATCGAGCCCACCAGCGGAAGTGATCTTTGCTGACCCACCCGTTGATGTTGCACCAACTGCAGTTGCATCTCTCACCTGCTTTGAACAAATTGAGTACGCGGGCATTCTTCGCGGTACTCAGCACGAAGCTGAAGCCAAATTGCTGATTGATTACTTGACTGATCTCACATTTCAGAATGATCTGCCGCTCACCCAGTTTGTTTTTCCTGCACACAATGGCGCAATATTGCCTGACGCATTCACCAAATATGCACTGCGACCAGAGAATCCGCTGCGTCTTGAGGCAAACGTGATTGCGACCAACAGGACATCTTGGCTAGATGAGTGGTCAGCCATCGTTCTGAAATAGCTACTTGACACAACCATGAATCAGCTTGTGCAATCCAACTTCACGCTGTCGCCTTATAGGCGCAGTGCTCGTTGGCTTTGGATTGCACCAACAGTGTTCTTGGTGTTGATGTTGGTGATACCTACAACGGCAATAATTTTGCGCGGTGCAACCGTTGAGGGTTTCAACGATGGCTTCAAAGATGTCATCAATAATTCCTCAATCAGACAAGCATTGTGGTTCACCGCTTGGCAAGCACTTGCAAGCACTGTGTTGACCTTGATTGTTGCGCTTCCAGCGACATTTGTGTTGTCTAGATTTTCGTTTACAGGTAACCGCGCCTTGCAGGCTCTCATCACCGTGCCGTTTTTGTTGCCAACAGTGGTGGTTGGCGCTGCATTCTTGGCTGTACTGCCATCTCAACTGCATTACACAGCAATCGCACTGATCGCCGCGCACGCATATTTCAATCTCACCGTTGTGGTGCGCATCGTTGGTGCGCGTTGGGAACAACTGCATCCAGGCATTGAGCAAGCGGCAAGAACTCTTGGCGCATCTCCGATAACCGTCTTTCGTACGGTAACGCTGCCACTTTTACGCAGTGCACTTGCTACTGCAAGCGGAGTAATTGCACTATTTGCATTCACCTCATATGGAATTGTGCGCACACTTGGAGGTCCCGCAAGATCGACAATCGAAACTGAGATCTATACACGCAGCGTTTTGATTGGCGACATGTCGGGTGCGCTAGCGCTCTCGGTTTTGCAGATGATTGTGCTCACAGCGATGTTGTGGTGGTGGGCAAGTTTGCACAGCCGTAAAACTGCAGTCCCTCAAATATCTGTAGAGATGCGACCGCCAAGTACTCGCAGCCAAATTGCACTGGTGTATGGCATCGCACTTTCCACTGCTGCGGTTGTCATCGCCCCATTAACCGCGCTTCTCTGGCGTTCACTTACCCATTCAGCACCGGGCACCAATCGCTTTACGCTTAGCGGATGGCGAGCCGTTGCATCGTCAACAACATTCTCGGCAATTTCCACCAGCGCGCAGTTTGCGTTATGTGCCATGGTGATAGCAACGGTCCTCGGACTCATGGTGTCCCTAGGCGTTGCGTACGGATCATCAAAATTTGTGTGGCTCGAACGCATTTCGATACTGCCCCTCACCGTCTCTGCAGTGACTATTGGACTTGGCCTTCTGATCACATACGACACTGCGCCATACGATTTTCGATCAGCCTGGATCATCACTCCACTCGCCCACTCCTTGATTGCATTG
>CAINTF010000066.1 GCA_903853285.1 uncultured Acidimicrobium sp.
ACTGCAGCATCCGAAACTTTCCGCCCCCACAGCGCCGGACCGAAGTATGAAATGGCACCCCAGGCACACAACATCGCTCCGTACGCAATATATGTAACCACGGCTTCCTCAAAAACGCTGCCAGCAAGCTTGGCTGATTCGATCTTCTGCACAGCGTTTCCGGCCATGCCGACAACAATCATGCCGACACCCAAAAATGTTGGTACGAGCGGTGCAATTAACCGTGTCGTTCCTTTTTGAATTGCCAACAAAGCGAGCAAAGTAACAATCACTACTCCCAAGACTGGCAACAAGTTAAACCATGCATAAGGAATTGCGCTCTTGAGCTTGTCGCTCGATGTGCCACCCCAAACAAACACGTGGGATGTTTGTGTCACGGTGCCAAACATGGCGGTTGAAACAAGTCCAACACCAATCAACATTGCTCCACGCAATGGTTGGCGAATTCGTGCGGCAACCGGTGCCAACTCGGCGAGCAAACCAATTGCTGGGATGACAAAGAGGAATGTTTGAGGCTGGCTAAATCCCCAACCGAGCCACATATCAATTCCTTCATTGCCACCAAACACCAAACGTGCGTAGTGATGATCAACTGCTACATAAATGAGCGAGCCAAGCAGCACAGGCAAGGTCAACACAATAGAAATTGCAGATACAAAAACTGACCACGAAAACATTGGGATCTCAAGCAACGAGAGCCCTGTGCGGCGCGATGTCAAAACCGTTGTCACGAGCGATACAGACGCTGCGATTACACCAACTAAGCCAACTCCAACACCCATCAAGTACAGATCGACCATTTGTGGGTCTCCGCCACCAGGACCACCATTGGCGACAATTGAACCAATCACCAGTCCGCTGGCGATGAGCCATGCATAAAAACCGAACATGGCAAGGCGAGCGAAACTCAGCGATTTCGAACCAACCTGTGTTGGGACTACTGCAATACCGAATCCGAGTGCGAGCGGCAATAAAACGCCGAAAGTTGCTCCGGTGCGCAACATCGCAAAAAGCTGGGTCACGCTGTTTGAATTAAATATCGCCGTGTCAGGAGCAATGCGCTCAATACCAAGCGCGATTCCGACTCCAACGATGTTCAACATCCAGAGCGCACTTGCTCCCACGAAGAGGCGACCAATTTTTTTGTGATCGGTTGTGGTTATCCAATTTGCCACAGTGCCCAGGGCACTAGATGTGGATGCATGGCCTGCAGTGGCAGTGGAATTGACCGTACTCATAACTAGAACAGACTAACAATCAGTGGGCCACGAGCCCGAACTTCTTCTGGCACCGAGCACTAATTCACGAGCACGTCTACGGTCAATGCCAAAAACAACACCGAGACATAGGTAATTGAAAACGAGAACAACCGCATGGATCGGGATTCGGACGGGTCACGGCCCAGTCGAATTGACCCGAGTATGAAAAGGGTTCCAAATAGCAACGCTGTAATTCCATATATATAGCCAAGATTGGCAACAGGAACCAACACGAGTGAAGTGACTGTCAGGATCACCGAATAGATGACCATTGAACGAACTGTTTCTTGCATCGTGGCCACAACAGGCAACATCGGCACTCCAGCAGCCCGATAATCGTCAGAGTGTCGAATGGCAAGTGCCCAAAAATGAGGTGGTGTCCACAAAAAAATGACTAAAAACAAAATCACTGGTGCCCAGCCCAGCGAATTTTGCACTGCAGCCCAGCCGACCAAGACCGGAACTGCTCCGGCAGCGCCACCGATAACAATGTTCTGTTTACTTGTGCGCTTCAGCCATAACGAATAGATGCAGACGTAAAACATCGTTGCGCTCAATGCCAGCAGCGCCGAAAGTAGGTTTGCCCCACTCCACAACACCGCAAATGCGGCAATCTCAAGGAGAACTGCAAATACAAGCGCATTTCGAGGACTCACATCGCCCGTTACCAATGGTCTGCCCTGCGTTCGCACCATTAATGCATCGATATCTCGGTCGATATACATATTTATTGCATTTGCACCACCAGCGGCGAGTGATCCACCGAGCAAAGTGATGGCCATCAAACTGGCGGACGGCCACTTGCCTGCCGCAAGCACCATGGTGGGGATTGTCGTGACCAGTAGTAGTTCGATGATTCGCGGTTTCGTCAATGCGATGTACGAACCAAATTTCGAACGCTTCTTTTTGCTTGCGTCGCGCCGTTTCCCATCACCATGCCCAAATAAACGAGAGCTGATCCGCGAAGGAACTATTGGTTGAACGCCTAAGGCCACGCAACAAGGCTACGCCAAGGTCGTTCGGCTACGGCACACTAGAAGCGTGAACAATTCGGAGGTTGGACCAACAACCGTTAAAGAACCGGACGTCGATAGCGCGGTTGATACTGATCGCCCATGGATTGTGCTCGTCTGGAATGATCCAATCAATCTGATGTCGTATGTCACTCTCGTATTACAAAAACTTTTTGGTTACAGCCTCGAAAAAGCAACTGCACTCATGCTGGATGTGCACCACAAAGGTCGAGCGGTTGTTTCCAATGGAACTCGCGAGCGAGCCGAACTTGATGTTTACCGTCTGCACGAGCACGGTCTGTGGGCAACTATGCAACGTGAAGACGCATAAATGGCACGCAAACACAAAGGTCCGATTCGGGCGCTCGCAAAAAACGAATACGTGTTGTTGCTTGAAAGTTCAGACAAAGAAGCATTGATCGGCTTGCTCGACCAACT
>CAINTF010000067.1 GCA_903853285.1 uncultured Acidimicrobium sp.
AGTGCAAGAACAGTGACCCCAACAGCAAACCAAACAACACTCGGGGCGGCTGCCGCAATTGTGCAGCCAAGCAATGTGCCAATTAGACCAATGACCATTGCGTTGCGATGGGTGAGACGATCGACAACGCGCCCAGCGAATGGTGACGCGAAGCCTGACAACTCGGAAACAAATAGCGCAACGCCAATATCGGAAAGTGAAACATTGAAATCTTTAGCGATAATGGCCAAAAATGGTGGAGCAAATCGGTAGCAAGCATTTGCAACGAGGCGACCGAGCGTGACAATTGAGATGTTGCGGCGAATTTCTGGCTCGAAGGAATCGTCAAGCAGACGGTTAAAAATTCGAGCAAGCATGTGTAGAAATTCTACAACGAATCAGTTGGTGCAATATCGCCAGTGACGTCGCCGATCACGGAAACTATGTCGCCGGCGGTGATGCGATTGTTGCGATGCACAAAAAACCAGCTGCCACCCAAGTTGTGCAACTTTGGATTGTGCGCGCCGAGTACGTGGCGCAATGTGCGGATGACCCCACTGTGACTGACGATCAGTGCCGTTGGCATACTTTCGCTTGCACTTGCAACACACGATGCCGCGATGTCGCAAAATGCAGCAGTCGATCTGGCGACAATTGACTCATCAGACTCGAAGCCATCTGGTTTTCGTCGATCATTCAGGTATCCAGGCCATTGCGCCTCAATTTGATGACGAGTCAAACCCTGCCACGGACCTACATCGGATTCGAGCAGTCGCTCGTCAACAACTACTGGGCCAACTCCCTGAGTTTCGGCAATGATCTGCGCGGTGTGAAGCGCACGTTGCAGTTGACTTGACGCGATGTAGTCAAAAGTGCCAAGTCGTTCGGCTGCGAGTCTTGCCTGGTTGATGCCGGCCTCGGTCAACTCAATATCGGCGTGCCCTTGCCAGCGCTCTTGCACATTCCACTCCGACTGCCCATGGCGAATAACCAGCAGGTGGGCGATGACGTCGTTTGCAGACACAAGGACGCAGGGTAGTCGCAAAAGATACGATGAGTATGTGGTTCAACTGCGAATGTTTGCCTCGGCCCGTGAAGCGGCTGGAACTGCACGTGACACAATGCCCGGAAACACTGTCGAACAGGTATTGGCAGGTGCTGTTGCTCGATTTGGTGCAGACTTTGCAACGGTGTTGCAAACATGTCGAGTATGGGTCAATGGCGAGTCAGCCGACGGAACCTCAATCGTGAGCGACGCTGACGAAGTGGCGATTCTTCCACCAGTGTCGGGGGGCGACAAGTGACAAATATGTTTGAAGAACTTTCACTTGATGAGTTGCGAGCGAAGCGTGCTGAAATGCAACACCAAGAAGATGCAGTTTCATTTGTGCGCCGACTAGCTCAAGGACGCCTTGATATTGCACGCGATGAATTGCGCCGACGAATCGACAACGAACCATTGCTTGATGTCGCCACAAATCTTGCTGGAGTGTTTGGTCAAGAACATGGCGGCGGCTCGGCTCGTCCACCGCGCGAGACCATTATCTCTGGAGACCATCCTCTTGTGCTCGAACTCGAGCACTTGTGTGAGGACCTTGGCTTCGGTTCGATTCGCACGCTCGATGAAACAAGTTTGCGCACCGCCATTGACGAACTTGCAAAGTTCGAATTGCTGCGTTCGAGCGAACGTCGCGCATTGTTTGACACCATCGACGCTCTCACGGCGGCGCTCGTGCAGCGCTACAAAAGTGGTGGCGCAAATGTTGACGCGCTCTTAAACGACTAGTTCTTGTCCGGCCGACACCCTAAAGACCACTGCCGAATAGGGCTCACCGCCCAACTCTGCAAATCAATACACCCCGCAGATAGGTTTTAAGGGTGATGCAACGCGTTGCTGTGCTCTCCCTGCACACCTCGCCGCTCGCCCAACCGGGCGTGGGTGATGGTGGCGGCATGAATGTGTATGTGCGCGAACTCGTTTCTGCACTCGCCAGCAGCGGAGTCGATTGCACTACATATACACGCGCTTGGAGAGCTGGACTTCCGGAAGAGGTCATGGTTGAGCCGAATCATCGCGTCGTGCATGTGCGAGCTGGCGATGTTGATTTGCCGAAAGAAGAGATGCTCGGCGTCGTTGACGAATTTACTGATTCGGTTGCATCGCATCTGCAGCGAAATGGTGGGGCGGACTTGGTGCACGCCAATTATTGGTTGTCTGGTGTGGCCGGGCACCGCTTGAAGCACGAATTGAATTTGCCTCTCGTCACCACATTTCATACATTCGCTCGTGTAAAAGGACTCGGCGGCGACATTGAGTCACCAG
>CAINTF010000068.1 GCA_903853285.1 uncultured Acidimicrobium sp.
CCAGTCGAATTGCCAAATCGCGCAAGTTACCCAGGGTTGCTGGTTCGTTCCATTGAACAGGTAGTTGATCCATGAAGTGGATCGTTACACATTGTGTGCTCTGGCTGTCAAGTACCTTGCTGGTCTGCGCGATCTGCGACCCACGTTGAGTGTTTTGCGATGCTGTCAAGAATGTGGGCAACGCGGATCGAATCTTCACTTGGAACAACCCAGCCTTCTTCGCCACTAAATACGTTGCTGACATTCTCGACCATTTCCACAAATGCATTGGTGACAGCAAATTCTTCAAACACGTCGTTGATCTGAAGAGAACAAGCTTCATTCCACGTTGTGAATGCTTCTCCCGCACTGGTTTGCATCTTGCCTTGTGATCCTTGAACAATGAATTGTTGCTGACTCGGCAATGCAAATGAACTGACCGCGTGCGCTGTGATCGATTTGTCGATGCGCACTGAGACATCAGTAGTTAAGTCGATACCAGTTGGCCCAATCGTGCGTGTCAGAGCAGTAAATTCCAGATCTTTCGCTCCATTGGTGAGTGCGACCCACGCGTGTGCTTGATAGCACCCAACATCCAGGAGAGCTCCACCACCCATGAGTGGGTTTAAGCGATAGTTGTCGGTCATCTCTGACGTAAATGTGAAAGCGGTTTCGATGTGCTCGATATTTCCAATTACTCCACTGGTAGCTGCGTCGACTATGCGTGAAAAACGTGGATGCCATCTGCCCCAAACTGCTTCAACAAGCAGCCGACCACTCTGAGAAGCACTAGCAAACATGGCTTCGGTCTCGGATGCATTGAGTCCCAGCGGTTTTTCACACAGCACATGCTTGCCGGCCTCAAGTGACTTTGTCACCCATTCAAGATGTTGGCTATTCGACAAACTGATGTACACGGCATCAACGCTTTCGTCTGCCAAAAGGTCGTTATAGGTTGCGTGAACTTTTTGCGGTTCAAGAGTCGCAGATCGTTTCTCGTCTCGGCTGGCGACGGCGTACAAGTTCGCACCGCGTGAAGCGTGTACAGCAGGAGCAAGTCCGCGACTGGCAACAAAGCCAGCACCCAGAAAACCCCAGTTCACTGCCACTGGTTACGAACGCCGGAGTACGGGCACAACGGGGATTGCATTTTGAAGGGCCGATTGCTCGGCTGCTTGCATGATTGCCACGACATTGCGAGATTGTAATGCATTAACTTCCATTGGAATTCCGTTGTTGATGTACTCGACGATTGAGCGATGAAATTCGTGCGGTGCGAGCGGCTGCAGTGGTGCAACTCTCGAGGTTCCATCATTGTGATGCACGGTGAGTATTGCGGGCAAGTCGGCAACCGCTGGTTCGCCAGCAGAATCCCAATCACCAATGATTGCTCCCTGCGTACCCAGAACATAGAACTTAGGTTTGCGTGCCGCTGCAAGATCGGAATGAACAAACGTTGCTTGCTTTCCAGTCGTAAATGTGACCGTGACATGAGCATGATCGGCATTGGTTGCATGGTTCCATACGCGCTTATGGTTTTGTCCACTGACATGAGCCACGTCATCAGGAATAATGTTCAGAATTTGATCGAGGAAATGACTGCCCCAATCAAAAATCGCTCCACCAGACACTTCGGCATTTGAATGCCAATAATCGCATGGTCGTGAATACCCGCCAACAAAACTGTCATAGTGATACACGTCGCCGATTTCACCCGAACGAATGATCTGGCGCATCGTTACAAAGTCATCGTCAAACCGGCGGTTCTGATACACGACAAGCATGAGTTTTTTGCTTGCAGCAAGCGCAATTAATTCGTCGCACTGATCAGCGGTAAGTGCCATTGGCTTCTCAAGCACAACATGAATACCGCGCGACAGTGATTCTTTTGCCCACTGAAAATGGCTATTGGGCGGGGTAGAAATAACTACAAGATCAAGAAGTCCAGAATCCAACATCTCGATTGCATCGCTAAATGTTGATGCATTTGGTGCAAGTTCGAGTGCTGCTGCAACCCGATCCGGATTGGTGTCGCACACCGCCATAAGTTCGAGACCGGCTGTATTTTGGGTCGCAATATTGTGCTCGTGCCCAATTGCCCCATACGCAAGGAGTCCAACGCGGATGAGACCGTTATTCATCACTAAATAGGTTATCTCTCACCTTTAGCGAAGGGGTTGTGACCGCATGCGCGTCACTAAGCGAGTTCCCTGTGGATCATCTCGTAATTCGTACGCGAGAGTGAAGTGAAGTGAAGTTTTGGATTTTTCTTACCCAGATGGGTACTGGCGACTGTCTCTAGCAAAAACTGACCAGTAGAGAAATCCATATAATTAATGGATTAGCCCCCGTAGCTCAGTGGATAGAGCAACGGTTTCCTAAACCGCAGGTCGCATGTTCGATTCATGCCGGGGGCACCAATTAAGGAATCAGTGCGACCTTGCCTGCAATCTTGCGAGCCTGAATGTCGGTCAGTGCACGCGCCGCATCTCGAAGCGGATACGTGACTGGTTCGACGGGGCTCAATTTGCCGTTTTCGATGAGTAGCAAAACCTTTGCGAGGTTTGCGTTGTTGAGCTCTGGGTTTTTCATTGCCCATGCACCCCAGTCGACACCAGTGATTCGACGGTTGCGAAGCAGCACCTGATTAGCTGGAAGCAATGGAATGCCCGCAACAAAACCAATGACGAGGTACTGGCCATCATCGGTCAGCGCGCGCAAGCAGGTCTCGCCAACCTCGCCACCCACGGGGTCATATATATAGTCAACGCCGCCACCCGAGAGCTGTTTGGCCTGCTCCTTGATTTCGTTGGCCGACAGGGTCGAATCGATTACTGCATCTGCACCCCGAGCGGTGGCGAGCGCACGCTTTTCATCAGTAGAAGCAACAGCAATAACGCGCAATCCCAATGCATGGCCAAGGTCAACAGCGGCAAGCCCAAC
>CAINTF010000069.1 GCA_903853285.1 uncultured Acidimicrobium sp.
CAGTTTGCACCCGCTCGTCGTTATTGGACAGTTGTTGGTAACGGTTTCAACGCGGTTGCCGCCGAGGAAGTGCGCATCAAATTGTCGGAGTTGTCGTACAAGTCAATTGCTTGTGACATCACTGAAGACAAGAAGCACATTGACTTGTCGTGTGAGCCGATGATTTTTGTTTGTGCTGCAGGTTTGTCGGACGGAACAGCCGCTGACGTTGCGAAAGAAATTGCTATTTTCCGCGCGCACAAAGCGTTGCCGATCGTGGTTGCTACGCAAGGCGAACAACGTTTTGATGCTGCAGCCGCAGTGATCTCAGTGCCACAAGTAGACCCAAGCGTCGCATTCATTTTGAGCGTGATGGTGGGGCACATTTTTGGTTACGAAGCTGCATTGGCTATTGACGCACTCGCACGACCACTACGTGCATGCCGAGAAGTGGTGGAGCACGCTGTAGAGCGCGGCGGAATTGGCAGCGAACTCTTAGTCAAAGTGCGCGCAGAAATTGGAGTGCCAGCAACGAGGTTCTTTGATGCACTCACAACCGGCGACTACGACGGAAACTTGGAGCCATCGACGGCGGTACGTGTGGTGACGATGTTGCGCGATGTGATGGCAAGCGATCCGCTGCAGTCATTTCAAAACAACACCGGCAAGATCAGTTCGCCTGAAGCATTGCTCGATGATTTGACGAGTTCGCTTACGCGCTCAATTGATGAACTCACGAGACCTGTTGATGCCATCAAGCACCAGGCAAAGACTGTCACGGTTGGTATTTCGCGCAGTGACGAAGGCTTGCTCGATCGAGTGCTTGTACAAGCAGTGCTTAACGCAGGCGTTGCACGCGACAGGTTGTCGTACAAGACTCTCAAGGTAATTGCCGACTTGGATGCCGCAGTTGCAAGCGTTGTTGGCTTTACCCGTTACAGCATTGAAGGCGATGTTGATGGCAACGATGCAACGATCAGCGTGGTGGATCGCGGAGGAATTGCGCGTGAGTTGACTTCACGAGTAGATCGCAACAGCAACTTGGTTGGTACAAAACACCGTGTTGCGAGCGACCGCAATGTGCTGGTGGCGCGCGGTAGGCGCGACGGCCGAACCGTAATTTTTGTGCCAGAGACTAAAGGCTCGCTCACGACTGGCATCACGTTATTGCACGTGCTGTTCCACGATCGTTTGCCTGCAGCAGTGATGCGCACGGTCTTGCAAGGATATGACGACCGCTTTAATCGTTTGGTCGACTGGGTGACGGAAACGGAAGGTTCGTTTAGGGAAGATCGTCTTGCCGAAGTGTCGGTGGCCGACTTGTTGATCTCGCCGATTACCGAAACAGCAGACCACTGGCGCACGCCAACAACGGGAAATTAGAGCGCCCATGCTTGGCATTGGTATTGATGCTGTAGATATCGATCGTTTTCGCCGCGCACTTGATCGCACGCCAAATTTTCGAACGCGAGTTTTTACCGCAGATGAACTTGTCGGGCTTTCGGGCAAGAATGATGATGCGCCGAGTCTTGCCGCGAGGTTCGCAGCACGTGAAGCAACCATGAAAGTACTTGGCGTTGGCCTTGGCGCTTTTGACATGCACGATGTCTCGATCGAGCGTCAGGCAAGTGGTCAGCCGATTTTGCGAGTTACGGGAAGAGCGCTCAAACTTGCTCTTGAAAAAGGTATTTCGCAGTGGCATGTTTCGTTGTCGCACACCGCACAACTTGCGGTTGCAGTAGTTGCTGCAGCATGAAGTCGCGATGGGCCTGGGCCGATATCAATTTGAGTGCTTTGGCGCACAACGTACGTGTATTGATCAGTGAATCTGCACCAAGCGAAGTGTGGGCTGTGGTCAAGGCCAACGCGTATGGGCATGGTGCATTGCAGTGTGCAACAACAGCACTCGAAAGCGGCGCAACCGGTTTATGCGTTGCGCTTGCGGACGAAGCGATTGATCTACGAAAAGCTGGAATCAGCGCTCCAATATTGGTGATGAGTGAGCAACCGCCTCAACAACACGAAGACATGATCAAGTACGGACTCATTGCAACGCTGTACAACCAAGCGACAATTGAGCACTACGCAAATGAAGCAACACGACTCGGCATCGTTGGTGCGGTACATCTCAAAGTTGACACGGGCATGCACCGGGTTGGAGTTGATTCGAAGCACGCCGTTGAGATGGCGCAACTTATTGCGGCGCAAACATGGCTGCAACTGGATGGCATTTTTACGCACCTTGCAACTGCCGATGTTGTAGGCCACGAAGCGACTTCGCGACAAGTAGCTGAGTTCGATCGAGTGTGCGAAGAATTGAAGCAACTTGCGCTTCTTCCTCGTCGCGTGCATATTGCTAACTCGTCGGCGACGATGAACCACATTGGTGTTGCGACCCAAATGAAGAATGCACCAACCATGACCCGAGTTGGCATTGCCATGTATGGCATTGCCGCAGATGCGCAAAGCAATTCATTTGGTGTTGCGGAAGGTGCAGAACTGCAGCCTGTGATGGCGATGAAGGCACGTGTTTCTCACGTTCAGTGGCTAGACGCGGGTGAGGCAGTTTCCTATGGCCTGCACCGCGCGCTCAAACAACGTTCGTGCATCGCGACTTTGCCAATTGGTTATGCAGATGGTGTGCCACGTGGATTATGGGCAACAGGCGAAGTGCTTATCGGCGGTAAGCGGCGAGCGTTTGCCGGCGTAGTCACGATGGATCAGGTGATGATCGACTGTGAAAACGACGACGTGCAAGTTGGCGACGAAGCCGTGCTCATAGGCAAACAGAGTGAGAGTCAGATCACAGCCAACGATTGGGCTCACCAAATGGGAACGATTGGGTATGAAATTGTGTGTGGCATCAGTGCAAGAGTGCCGCGCAACTACCTACGCTAAATCGTTCAACTTCTCATGATTCGACTTACTGCACACAGCACCGATGACACCCGTGGCATTGCACAAGCGATCGCGAAATTGGTACGAGCGGGCGACATGATCGTCTTGATTGGCGAAATGGGTAGCGGCAAGACGACTTTTAGTCAGCATTTTGCCCACGCTCTTGGAGTGACAGAGCCCGTGACATCGCCAACATTTAATTTGTTGCACAACTATTCGGGCAGCCGGCTGAAGTTGCACCATGCCGACCTCTACAGACTTGAACGAACAGGTGAGTTGGACGACCTGGGCTTGACCGACCTGCAAGAAGCGGGAGGTGTGATGTTGGTGGAATGGGGTGATGTCGTCGGTGACGCACTCGGAACTGGGCTCGTGCTGAAATTGGCGGCTCCTGAAAATGCCGACTCTGAAGATTCGGTTACTGTGCGTCAGATTGAAATTGACTGGCGTGGGATGCAATGGGAAACACGATGGGACAAACTGCGCACATCGTTGGACGCCTGGACAACTTCATGATTATTTTGTCGATCGATACTGCAACTGATGGAGTGAGTGTCGCAATATCGGATGGCGCACGAGTGTTGGCATCGAGTGAAATGCGCAGCGAAAAACAGCATGCTGAGGTATTGACGACAATGATCGACTTCGTGCGCAAGCAAGCCGGAGTTACATTTGGCGACGTTGGTGCAGTTGCTGTCGACATTGGTCCAGGACTTTTCACCGGAATGCGTGTTGGTATTGCATCGGCAAAGGCAATTGCTCAAGTGCTTGATGTGCCGATCATTGGTGTAACAAGTTTGGATATTTTGGCAACTGCAGTGAGCGAAACCGATGATGTGATCGCATGTGTGATTGATGCTCGGCGAGGCGAGGTGTATTGGTCGTTGTATCGATATATCGATGGCAAATTGCGCCAAGTGACAGCTCCGCAGGCAAGCACGGTTGAGGAATGCGCATTACAAACGATTGATCGCGGCCAGGCAACCCTTTTTGTTGGCAATGGCGCGCTTCGATATCGCAATGAAATCGAGTTAGTCGTTGCCGGAGTGTTGCCAAGCTTTGAATTTGCAGACGAGATGGCTGCATTGCCTACGGCAGTCGTGCTTGCACAGATTGCACACGAGCGCGCATTGCGTCAAGAGTGGCAAGAAGCCGACACGCTGGTGCCCGAGTATTTACGCTTGCCAGACGCCGAAATTAACTGGGCAACACGGAGTGCGTCATGAGAGGCGGCAATCCGGTACTCGAGATTGTGACCATGCAACGTAAGCACATTCGCGACATCATGCCCATTGAAAACTCGGTATATCCGCGGCCATGGACCGAGAAAGTGTTTTCAGAAGAAATTGAAATGATGGGACGCGGTAGGCGCCATTACGTAGTCGCTCACGTTGGCAAAGTGCTTGTGGGCTACGGCGGTTTATTGTTCGCTGAAGAAGATGCTCACATCACCAACATCGCGGTGAAACCCGATTGGCATCAGCGTGGCGTCGCGACCGAGATGATGTTGGAATTGGCGTCCGAAGCGCGCAATCGCGAATGTCAGGCTCTCACACTTGAGGTTCGGCACACCAATACTGGGGCACAAGAGTTGTATCGACGTTTTGGTTTTGTGCCGGCTGGAATTCGCCAGAAATATTACGAGAACACCGACGATGCAATTGTGATGTGGTGCACCGATATTCAGAGTGACGAGTATTCACAGCGGCTTGACGCGATCGTGCGGTCGCGGCCATGAGTGCAAACACGTTGTTCAACGACAGCACGGTGGTGCTTGGCATCGAGACAAGTTGCGACGAAACTGCTGCCGCAGTCGTGATGGGTGGCAACGATGTGCTGTCTTCGGTTGTCGCGACACAAATTGATTTGCACGCCAGATATGGCGGCGTGGTGCCAGAGATTGCGAGCCGCGCACATGTTGAAGCAATGAACGTCGTGATTCGTCAGGCAATCTCGCAATCCGGAGTACCTATTGAGCGCATCGATGCAGTGGCTGCGACGGTCGGGCCTGGACTTATTGGCGCGCTGCTTGTAGGGGTGGCAGCAGCAAAGTCGGTTGCTCTCGTGCTCGACAAACCATTTATCGGTGTTAATCATTTGGAAGCGCACTTGTATGCAGCGTTACTTGATGATCCGCATGTCGAGTTTCCAATGCTCGTGGTGTTGGTCTCTGGTGGCAACACATTGTTTGTCGAGATGCGCGGTCATGGAGATTTCAGTGTGATCGGTCAAACAATTGACGATGCAGCAGGTGAGGCCTTCGACAAGGTTGCGCGATTTTTGGATCTCGGTCATCCGGGTGGCCCAGCAATTGATCGCATTGCGCTTGCGGGTAATGCAAAAGCGATTGAGTTTCCACGCGCAATGATGCACGATGGGCTTGATGTCTCATTCAGCGGTCTCAAGACGTCAGTGATCAATTACGTGCGCAAAAATCCAACTGTGTCAACAGCAGATGTTGCCGCGTCGTTTCAATATGCGGTGGTTGATGTGCTGGCGGCTAAGGCGCGTAAAGCTGCGCAGCAGATTGGTGCAAAAACTGTTGCGCTTGGTGGTGGCGTTGCGGCCAACTCGTTGTTGCGGAGCACGATGACAACGTTGTGCGCGGAGTCGGGCTGGCGATTGGTGTTGCCAAGTATGGGCATGTGCACGGACAACGCAGCCATGATCGCGTCGGCAGGTTGGTACCGTTTAGTTGCGGATGGCCCGTCCAGCATGGACATGGGTGCGATGCCAAACCTCAAACTCACATGACAAATATCAACTCGACAAATTTCGACAACGCAACAAGCTCGACAGTGCCGCGCCTGAAGCCGCTGCAACTCGGCGAGCATTCGGTATGGCCTCCTGTGGTGCTTGCGCCAATGGCAGGCGTAACCAATGCGCCGTTTCGGTCGTTGTGCCGCAAGTTTGGTCCAGGCCTTGTCTATGTCAACGAAATGATGATGGCTACTGGTTTGGTGCACGGCAATCGCAAAACCGACACCATGCTCAAGTTTGGCAGTGACGAAACTTTTCGCAGCCTTCAGTTGTATGGCAGTGATCCGGAAATGCTTGCGCGCGCAGTCGACAAACTCGGTCGCGCAGATGCTGTTGATCACATCGATCTCAATTTTGGTTGCCCAGCACCAAAAGTGACTCGTCGCGGTGGTGGAGCTGCAGTGCCGCTCAAGCGTCAGCTGTTGCGCGCACTCGTGACAGCAGCAGTCGAGACTGGCAAAAATTATGGCATTCCAATTACGTGCAAGTTTCGAATGGGTATTGACGACGACCTCATTACGTTTGTTCAAACAGGTGTGATTTGTGAAGAGGCGGGCGCATCTGCAGTTGCGTTACATGCACGAACTGCGCGTCAGCATTATGCGCCGAGCGCGCATTGGGAAGCGATCAAAGAACTGAAGCAGGCGGTCACGAGTATTCCAGTTCTTGGCAACGGCGATATTTGGGAAGCGCAAGATGCATTGCGAATGGTCGAACAAACTGGTTGCGACGGTGTGGTCATTGGTCGCGGATGTTTGGGTCGTCCGTGGCTGTTTCGCGACTTGATCGATGCATTTAGCGGCAACCCAATTCAAGCGACACCGAAACTTGGTGATGTGCTTGAAGTGATGGTTGAGCACGCAACTGCGTTGTGCGGACACCTGGGTGAAGAGCGTGGCATTCGCGATTTTAGAAAACACACAGGCTGGTATCTCACTGGCTATCCGGTGGGCGGCGAGACGCGACGCAAGTTCAGCGAAATCATGTCGCTCGAAAATTTGCGTGAGTTGTGCGGTGCGCTCGACAACACTCTGACCATTGTCGAAGGTGGAGAACGAATTGCGCGTGGTCACACCAACGGTCCGATTCGCGTGGTGTTGCCAGATAACTATCTTGACGATCTTGATGACATGACCGTTCCTGACGACGGTCATGTGATGCAACTCAGCGGCGGTTGATGATTATGGAGTTGCCAATACAAATTGTTCTCGCGTCGAAGTCGCCACGCCGAGTTGACTTGTTGACACAA
>CAINTF010000070.1 GCA_903853285.1 uncultured Acidimicrobium sp.
CGTGTATTTCTATAGCTATCGGCGCTTCCGTTATTCTCATTTTTTACGATCAGGTTTTGCATTTCCTCACTCAGCCGTACCGAAATATCTGCGTTGCCCGTCCAGACTTTCACTGCGATGGCTCGTTATATGCACTTGGCCCGATCGAGGGCCTGACTTCACGAATGAGAATCGCTGGCTACGGCGGCATCATTGTCTCGATACCAATAATTCTTTGGCAGCTCTGGCGGTTCATCTCACCTGCGATGAGTGCCAAGGAAAAGAAATACGCAATTCCATTTGCCGTTTCCTCTTTTTTTCTTTTTCTTTTTGGTGGCGCTCTTGCATTCTGGACACTCGATAAGGCGCTTGAGTTTCTCATCTCATGGTCGGGCGCCGACGTCAATCAGACCTATCAAATAGCAAAGTACATCAGCTTGGTCGTACTTATGATTCTCGCTTTTGGAGCCGGATTCCTACTTCCGGTCATTGTTGTGTTTTTGCAGTTGGTTGGCGCAGTAACCCCACAGCAATTGCGCAAACAATGGCGAATAGCCGTCATGGTCGTGTTCGTCATTGCAGCGGTGATCACACCTAGCGGCGACCCAATCAGCATGCTCGCACTAGCAGTCCCGATGACTGTTTTGTACGTGCTTGCAGTGGTGATCGGTTTTGTTGCGCAACGTCGTAAACGAAAGAGTTCACAAGACGACGACATCAACGCCTCGTAATCGTTATGTCGGACGCTGATGCCTCGAAGTTAACCGCCAGGTACGACTTTGCTCTCGATAAATTTCAACTTGATGCAATAGCCAGTATTGACGATGGTCGCAATGTTTTGGTTGCGGCACCTACCGGATCAGGCAAGACGGTAGTCGCCGAGTACGCCGTCGCGAAGGCGCACAGAGCAGGACTGCGATCGTTTTACACCGCTCCAATTAAGGCGCTGTCCAACCAGAAGTTTGTTGAGCTCAGCGCGTTCTACGGTGAATCTCAGGTTGGTTTATTGACAGGCGACAACAGCATTAACCCGAACGCACCAATAGTGGTGATGACTACGGAAGTTCTGCGAAACATGATCTATGCACGGTCCCAAGCACTTGATTCATTGGGTGTTGTCGTGCTCGATGAAGTGCATTTTTTGCAAGATGCCTACCGAGGTCCGGTCTGGGAAGAAGTCATCATCCATCTCGAGCCAACTGTGCAACTCGTCTGTCTCTCTGCCACCGTCTCGAACGCAACGGAATTGTGCGATTGGCTAACAACCGTTCGAGGTCCGACCACTCCAATTGTCGAAACAAAACGCCCAATAGAACTCACCAATCACTACCTAGTCGGTGAAAAAGCCTCAAACTCGGTGAGAACCTTTGACGTTCTGGTCGATGGTCGCGCTAATCCCGAAGTTGCTCGTTTCGAGCAAACAAAGACGAACACTCCAGTGCGTCATGCAGGTCGTTCGCAATCTAGAACCTTTCGTGCACCGCAAAGATTGTTTGCACCTCAACGTTCCGACATCATCAAGGAACTTGCATCGGCCGACCTGCTACCCGCAATCTTTTTTATCTTTAGTCGCAACCAGTGCGACGAAGCTGCGAAGTCGTGTCTCAAAATGGGTATCTCTCTCACAACGGCGACTGAGAAGAAGGAGATCGTTGCGATAGCCCACGAACGCTTGGCGAGTTTTACTGATGATGATCTAGCAGCACTTGAATTTACTCAATTTGTGAAACAACTTGAGGCTGGTATCGGTTCGCATCATGCCGGTATCGTCCCGACTTTTAAGGAAATAGTCGAAACATGTTTTGCGCGTGGTTTAGTGAAAGTCGTCTTTGCAACAGAAACTCTTGCAGTAGGAATTAACATGCCAGCACGCGCTGTAGTTCTGGACAAAATAACGAAGTTCAACGGCGAAAACCATCAAATGTTAAAGCCATCTGATTTTGCACAGTTGACCGGTCGTGCTGGAAGAAGAGGGCTCGACGACATCGGCCATGCACTGGTCGTGTGGAGCCCATTTGTGACTTTTGAACAAGTCGCAACATTGGTGGCGAGCAGATCATTTGTACTGAATTCGGCTTTTCGACCCACGTACAACATGGCGGCCAATCTCATACGGTCAACTTCGCAAGTGCAGGCACGGCACCTACTTAACCTCTCATTCGCTCAGTTCCAATCGGGTAAAGATGTCGTCGAGATTCAAGCACGTATTCAACGTCGCAGCAAAGAACGCGACCGATTAGTACTGCAAGCAGAAAGCCCATTTGGCGACATTGAAGAATACCGAATGCGCAAATCGTCCAAAGCTCTGCCTTCAGAGATCGATCAATCGCTGAGCGAATTGCGACCTGGTGATGTTATTGAGGCCGGCAGTATCTCGCACACCGAACGAATGGTTGTGTTGACCGTTGCGCAACGCAGCGATGGTACAAAAATCACTGCTCTTTCACGCTCGCGATCCGTACAAAC
>CAINTF010000071.1 GCA_903853285.1 uncultured Acidimicrobium sp.
CGGAACATTTCCTGAACTTGCAGAGCAAGTTGCAAGCGAAATTGGTTGGAACGCGATGACATTTACGTTTCGAGGATGCGGCACTAGCGAGGGAGATTTCTCGATGCAGGGGTGGGTTGACGACTTGCGCGCCGCGATCAGTCATGTTGTTGCAGAAACTTCTCCGAGTGGTATTTGGCTGGTTGGCAATAACACGGGTGGCGCACTCGCGTTATGTGTTGCCGCTGACGACCCACGTGTAAATGGCTGCGCATTGCTTGGCGCTCGTGCCGACTTCGACGACTGGGCAGAACAACCGCGCCGATTTCTTGAGCATGCGCGTGAAATCGGCACTATTCGACATTCCGGATTTCCGCCATCAACAGAAGAGTGGGGGCGAGAACTGCGAAGGTTTAGGCCAGCGGATGCTGCAAAAAGGTTTGCGCCAAGGCCACTTTTTTTGATGCACGGTTCGGATGATGAAATAGTTCCGACAGCAGACTCGCGCGTATTGGCAGAAGCGCACGGAAGCGCCGAGCTACAAATTATTAGTGGTGCAGGTCATCGTTTGCGACACGACCCTCGTGCGATGGCGATCTTGATTGGATGGTTGGACAGGCAACGCACGCTCGCTGCGATGTAGCAAAATCTATTTGGCTGACGAACTGTGCCATTTCCATGCGCTACTAATGATGTCGCGCAGATCATGATTTGCTTTCCAACCGAGAAGCGCACGCACCAATGTGGGGTCCGCAAACACCGATACTGGGTCGCCTGCTCGTCTGCCCGAAATGATGTGGGGAACTTTTTGTCCACTCACTTGTTCGGCGATGCTGATTACTTCGAGGACTGAAGTAGCAATACCAGTGCCGACATTGCAAGCCAGGGTCCTGCCACCACCATTGAGATAGTCGAGTGCTTTTATGTGTGCGGCAGCCAAGTCTTCTACGTGGATGTAGTCGCGCGTGCAGGTGCCGTCAGGGGTTGGGTAGTCATTGCCAAACACATTGAGTGGTCCGCTAAATCCGAGCAAAGCCTTCATCACGAGAGGCACCAAGTTCTGCGACATTGACCAGTCTTCGCCGATGGTTGCATCTGTGCTTGCGCCAGCTGCGTTGAAGTAACGCAGGCATACAGAGCGAAGTCCAATTGATTCACACGACGCCAAGAACCTTTCAACGATTGCCTTGGTTTCGGCGTACACACTTTCGGGTCGTAACGGCGCATCTTCGGTGACAGGCACATGATCGGGGTTGCCGTAAACCGCTGCCGATGATGAGAAGACTATTTTCTCAACACCATTGGCCATCAGTGCGCGCACCAGTGCGATCGTGCCGGCAACGTTGTTGTTGTAGTAACGCAATGGTTGTTCCATTGACTCACCAACAGCTTTGTAAGCGGCAAAGTGGATGACTTCGGAAACTTCGAACTTGCGACAAACCTTGTCGATGATCTTTGCATCGCTGATGTTGCCTTCGACAAGTGGAACGTTGCCAACTCGGCTCTTGTGACCAAGCTCGAGCGAGTCGAGTACGACAACATCTCGGCCTTGGGCGACAAGTGCGCGTACGGTGTGGGATCCGATGTAGCCAGCGCCACCGGTGACAAGAACGGTCATGCAATAACCCTAACGACGGGGACGGTCTTGTTTGTCGACATCTTGTGCCCGTTGCATCTGCTTGAAGCCACGCACCTTGAGCAGAGACGCTTGCGAATAAATGTCGGCAACTGAGCGTGGTTTGGTATCGCTAAACACGCCGGCTGCCTTTTTCCATCCAGTTGGACGAACTCCAAATGTTTTGC
>CAINTF010000072.1 GCA_903853285.1 uncultured Acidimicrobium sp.
ATCGGTGCGCAGTTCGGTGGAAAATACTTTTGCCATGACGTTCGAGTCATTCGGCTTCCGCGCCACGGTGCGAGTTGCCCGGTTGCGATGGCCGTGTCGTGTAGCGCTGATCGTCAAGCGCTCGGCAAGATCACAGCAGACGGAGTTTTTCTAGAAGTACTCGAAACTGACCCCGCACGTTTTCTTCCAGAAGTCACGACCGACCAATTGGCTTCTGAAGTCGTTGCGATCGATCTGAATCAGCCAATGTCCGAAATTCGCGACATGTTGTCGAAGTACCCAGTCAAGACTCGCGTGATGCTGAGCGGACCAATGGTGGTGGCACGCGACATTGCGCACGCCAAGATCAAAGAGCGCTTAGATGCCGGGAAAGGCTTGCCGCAATACATGAAAGACCACTGCGTGTATTACGCCGGTCCGGCAAAAACACCAGAGGGTATGGCATCTGGTTCGTTTGGTCCGACCACTGCAGGTCGCATGGACAGCTACGTCGCAGAGTTTCAAGCAGCAGGTGGAAGTTTTGTGATGCTCGCGAAGGGCAACCGCTCGCGTCAAGTTACCGATGCGTGCAATACCTACGGCGGTTTTTATCTCGGCTCAATCGGTGGTCCTGCAGCGAGGCTCGCACAAGACTGCATCACCAAAGTCGAAGTACTCGAATACGCCGAATTGGGTATGGAGGCTGTCTGGAAAATAGAAGTACACGACTTCCCCGCCTTCATCGTCGTCGACGACAAGGGCAATGATTTTTTTGATGCTGTCAACGCCACAAGTGGCGTGCAGATCAACGTTCGCTAATTAGCGCTTCAGCAGACTCTTCAGCACTTCGCGAGTGTCGTTAGCTTCGTCCGGTGTTCCGCCAAACTCCACACCACCAAAGTCAGTAACGCCAAACTCTTGTAGCGCTGCCACTCTGTCAAAGACTTCACTTGCCGAACCGATGATTGCTATGTCTTCAGGGCCAGCCACGCCTTCGTGGTCGAGCATTGCGCGATAGCTCGGCAATTGTCCATAGACAACAAACGTCTTTGCGGCCCTGGCTTTTGCCTCAGCAACATTGTTTGTTACACACATCGGTAACGCCGCAATGATGCGTGGTGCCGGACGGCCCAGTTCTTCGGCTGCTTGCACGATCGTTGGCACGGTGAGTGTGCGCAATGTTTCTGGACCGGTGCACCATGTCAGAGTCCCTTCGGTAAACGCAGCAGCAAGTTTGAGCATCTGGGCACCGAGCGCTGCAACAACAACGCCGCAACTTTGTGGCTTGCCAATCGTCAGTTCGGCATGTGTTGTCAATGCTTCGCCAGCAAATGACACCTTCTGATCGTGAATTAACGGCATCAAAATGGAGAGGTATTCCTTCATGTGACGCACAGGTTTGTCAAACGACATATTGGTCATGCCCTCGACAACAACTTTGTGTCCAAGACCGATACCAAGTGTCAGACGACCGCCTGCTGCTTGGTTTGCGGTCAGCGCCTGCTGGGCCAGCATCATCGGATGACGCGGATACACGGGAATCACACTGGTTCCGAGCTCGATGCGCGGCACTTCGCGACCAACAACGCTCAACACCGAAAGTGCATCTAGACCAAAAATCTGTGACTGCCAGTACGAAGCGAAACCGTCTCGCTCTGCCTGAGCGGCTTCTGCGACTACACCATCGACAGTGCTGTCATTTTGTGATCCAAATATTCCAATATTCATACGTTTTGTCATGCCACAAAACTACAGGCAGTAATTTCTTACGGCAGAGTTGTGGAGGTGTCAGGCAACACACCAGCAACCGATGTCGATGTATCCGTTCCTGCTGGCACTGTCTCGTCAGGCATTACTCCTGGAACCGGTGCATCTGATTTGAAATAAATTGGCAAGCACTCGCCTTCTCGTGTTGGTGCAAACTCAAGTGCTCGTGCAATCGCTGCGGCAAACACCGACCTCCCGTCTGCCGTGAGGTGAATTCCATCTTTTCCAATTAATCCATGGTTTGCAGCAATTGTTCCCCAGTCCAGCACCGTGACATTGGGAAACTCAGACGCAAGTTTCATGATTACGTCGTTCACTTCTTGTTGTCGAGGATTAAACAATGCTGTCGTCAACGCCACAAATGGCGTCGGTGACAACCCCTCA
>CAINTF010000073.1 GCA_903853285.1 uncultured Acidimicrobium sp.
TTCCCCAACTTGGATCCCGAAAAACCCATATTTTTAAAGAGGTTCAGAAACCCAACCGTCAGGGCGGACTAATTGCCTTGTTGTCTAGCTCAAAAAAACGCTAAAACGCTACAAAAACCCAGTAAAAACAGTGTTTTTAGAGCACATCCTCGGGAATTGCGCCATCTCCAAAAGCGGCAGAAACCTCGGCCCGGAGGGCCTCATTTGTCCACATATCTATGGTTGTCATGGCCATGATTTTTGCGCCGTCCAAAATGGCCTTCATGGCTGGCTCGCCGATCGCATAATCGGCGAAATCTGGCGTATGTAATGACACGCCTTTTGGCGAAACAGCGATCATTGGGTGAATTGAAGGCGTTAAATAGCTGATATTGCCCATATCGGTTGAGCCGCCACCTGTGCCCGGCAAGAAATCGGTCGTCATCATGCGGCCGAACTGCGCTGCGTTACTGATGTATGCACTGAGCAACGGCATGTTGTCGACAATGTCTGCATATGGGTTTGGTTGCCAATCGAGTTCGGCTTGGCATCCAGTTGCAACAGCGGAACCTTCGAGACACGATGCAACACGCTTCTTCAACGGTTGCAATGACTTGATTGTTTCCGAACGCACATACCAATCCATTGTCGATTCGCGCGGAACGATGTTTGGTTTTTCTCCACCGTTCAGAAAAATTCCGTGAATGCGTTCGGTTGGCAAAATGTGTTGACGCAATGCTGCGATGTTCATGTAGCCGAGCACTGCTGCATCGAGTGCGTTGCGTCCTTTGTGTGGAGAAACTGCAGCGTGTGCAGCTTCGCCAACATAACGAACCAAGCAATGTTGAATTGCAATTGCATTCATGCGTGCAAGTTCTGTGTCGGCTGGGTGGATCATCATTGATGCAGTTACCCCATCAAATGCGCCTTTTCTTGCCATCATGATCTTGCCGCCGCCGCCTTCTTCTGCTGGCGTTCCCATCAACTTGAGACGACCGCCTGCTTCTTCTGCGAGACCAGCAAGCGCGAGTCCTGCACCAAGACCTGCTGCAGCGATGATGTTGTGTCCACAAGCATGACCGATACCTGGCAACGCGTCGTACTCGCACAACACGGCGACCGTTGCGCCTTGCGTACCGATTGTTGATTCGAAAGCGGTGTCGAGTCCGTATGCCTTGCGCGTTACTTTGTGTCCGTTATCGGCAATTGCATCGGTGAGCAATTTGTGCGCGTGATGCTCTTCAAAGTTCTCTTCTGGATGAGCATGAATGTCGTGGCTGATTGCCTCGAGATCGTTTTTGAGGCGATCAATCGTTTCGCAGGCTCGCTGTTTGAGTGATTCTCGCAATTGTGCAGTGGACATGGCTAAATAGTAGTGCTGCGTGACCGTAGCCTGATCAAGTGATTTTGATCGATGCCCAAGGGCTTAAAGCCTCGCGGCCGAATCGTCCGTTGTTTGACGATGTCTCATTTACATTGAGCGACGGCGACCGCGTTGGAGTTGTGGGTCTCAACGGCTGTGGCAAAAGCACACTGTTACGAATATTGAGCGGCGACTACAGGCCTGACGCCGGCGTGGTGCGCAATGGTCGTGGTGCGCGCATTGGAGTGCTTGCACAGCAACCGGTGTTGCCAGAAGGAAGCGTGCGATCTGCTGTTGGCGAAGATTGGCGCGCAGATGCGATGCTCGACAAGCTCGGCATGACCGGACTGCACGATGCGCAAACAAACGAATTGTCGGGTGGACAACAAAAGCGTGTTGCGCTCGCAGCATTATTGGTCAGTGAATGGGATGCACTCATCTTGGATGAGCCAACCAACCATCTCGACCTCGATGCGATTGCCTATTTAGAAGAATGGCTAGCGAATTATCGCGGCGGATTGATTTTGGTAACGCACGACAGACATGTGCTTGACCGCGTCACCAACAAAGTGCTTGAGATTGATCGCGGACACGCATACATGCACGTGCCGGCTGGTCGCAATGCGGGTTCTGGATACGCCGCTTACTTGGCAGCACGAATTGATCGCGAAGAAAAAGCGGTGACCGCAGAACAGCGACGTAAAAACCTGGCACGCACCGAACTTGCATGGTTGCGACGCGGCGCACCGGCACGCACAACGAAACCTAAAGCTCGCATCGAAGCCGCGACTGCGTTGATTGCGCGTCGACCCGAAGCAGCTGCACGCAGTGGCGAACTTGGCTTGTCACTTGGCAACCAACGCCTTGGCTCAAAGGGTGTTGAGTTGCATGGCATTGGTTTTTCTTGGCCGGCCAATGCAAATGGCGAGCCTGGCGCGCTTGTGCTCAATCAGTTTGATCACGAACTCGAACCCGGTGATCGCCTTGGAATCGTTGGGCCTAATGGTGCGGGCAAGAGCACACTGCTCGACTTGATCTCTGGACGACTCAATCCAACGCACGGACAAATAGATATAGGTAGCACCGTCAAAATTGGTTACTACGACCAATTGGGTCGTGACCTCAACGTCAATCAGCGAGTGCGCGAAGCAGTTGCTGGCGACAAAGGCGACCCGTCGGTAGAAGATAATCAATTGATGCGTCAGTTTTGGTTTGATGGCGACGCGCAGTTTGCGCCAATTTCGACTTTGTCTGGTGGTGAGCGCCGACGATTGCAATTGCTGCTCACATTGATTGAGCAACCGAACGTATTGCTGTTGGATGAACCAACAAACGATTTGGATCTCGACACATTGCGCGCTCTTGAAGATTATTTGGATGAGTGGCCAGGCATTGTTGTTGTGGTGAGTCACGACAGAGTGTTTCTGGACCGCACGGTGATCGATGTGTTGGCGCTCGATGGTCACGGTGGTGCAGCAGTTGTACCGGGTGGAGTTGCCGGTTGGCTCAAGAATCACAATGCATCGCCGACACACCAGATCGCTGCAGCACAGCGCGGAAAACTCATCGCTCAAGATGCTCCGGTTGCGACGACAACTAACTCAGCGAAAGTAAAGCCGGCAAAGAGTGCGAGCACTCTCAAACGGTTACTTACGCAAGCAGAAAAAACACTTGCTCAGGCAAATGCGGCAGAGCAAAAAATTGCGGAAGAGTTATCGCAGGCTGGCAGTGACCACACTGCGCTTGCACGAATCAGTGCAAACCTCGCGAACGCCCAAACAAAGGTGGCAGCCGCGGAAGAGACTTGGATTGCACTCGCCGCTGAGGCCGAGGCACAAGGCCTCGACACTCAGTAGCGCAGTACAAAACTTAATTACTTGTAGTTATTTTTTCTTCTTCTCGCAGATGACGCCGTCATCGCCGTTGTCCAACTTCTTGTAGTTTGCGTTGTAGACAGCTGCATTTACTTTTGCACCAGTTGTTCCAGCGGTGATCGCTGAGTAAGCGACGCCCTTTGGAAAATCTTTTTGCAATGCTGCACATGATGAATAGGACTTTGCTGCAACTGCCTTACCTTGCACCATTGCTGCAGGAGCAGCAATCAACAAGAGTGAAGCAATCATGATGGGGGTTGTTAGTTTTCTCATGAGAAAAAACTTAACTTTGTGCAGTTGCGAATCAGATGCTGTGAAATTGCATTATTCGCAGGAAACTCTTACTGGGTAAGCATGTGACGACAAGCACCGACATTCACAAGAGAACTATCTAACCAAAGGGTTAATTAGTTGCAGATCCGTCAATTGCCAAGGCTGCGATAAAAATCGGCTGGTGCGACAACATCATCACGAGTCAGTTGGTTGACATGCGATTTTCCAAGCCCTAACAACGCTGAGTCAATGCCACCGCGAATAACGTCGAGCACATTTTCGACTCCACCTTGACCATTGGCTGCCAATCCCCACAAATACGCGCGACCAATCATCACTGCGCGTGCACCAAGTGCAAGTGCTTTCACTACATCGCTACCTCTGCGCACACCACCGTCGAGCAACACTTCAATCTGACTACCAACAGCATCGGCAACAGCCGGCAATGCACGAATCGGTGCAGGTGTGCCATCCAAATTATTTCCGCCGTGATTGGAAACCGAAAGTGCAGTAGCACCAAGATCAACAACGCGTTTTGCATCGTCTACACGACTCACACCTTTGACCATAAATGGTCCGCCCCACTGCTCACGCAACCACGCAATGTCTTCCCATGAAGGAAGCGGCGTTTGCATCCACTCGTAGTACGCGCCAAAAAATGTTGGTGCCTTCTCGCCCACCTTGGCCATGTTGGGTGCAACTAGATCAGGAAACTTGCCTGTCTTTGCAAACGACCACAACCACTTTGGACGAACAATTACTTCGGGTGCGAGTTTGAACATCGCATTGAGATCAATCTTTTCGGGAATCCATGGGCTGCCCCAGTCGCGACCATTGGAGAACGACCAGTCAAGTGTGACGATGAGGCCCTTTGCACCAGCTGCACGAGCGCGTTCCATGCGTTGCACAAGTGTGTCTTTATCTCCGCACCAATACATCTGGAAAAAAGTTTGCGAGTTGACTGCTGCAACTTCTTCAACTGACTTGCTTGCAAACGAGCTCAGCCCCATCGCAATGCCACGGTTGGCAGCTGCACGAGCAATGGCAACTTCGCCCTGCGGGTGCACTGCCTGCACGCCAGTTGGCGAGATGATTACCGGCATCGACATGTCTTGACCCATCACACGCACTGACATCTCGCGTGTTGATGAAAGACCTGCAACGTGAGGTGCGAAACCAAGTTGATCAAACGAATCCAGATTGTCGCGCATCGAAAGTCCCTTTTCGGAACCGGCGATCAATGCACCGTAGACAGACTTTGGCAAGCGCTTTTGTGCACGACGCTGCGCCTCGGCGACAGTCTCAAACCATGCGGTTGCCATCAGGCTCTACAGGTTGGCAGGAAGAATGCTTGGATGCAACATGTTTTCACGCGGCAAACGAATATCCAAGTAGGTGCGAATGTTCGCATCAACACTCTCTGGAATGTGGCTTGGATAATGGTTGTCCAAGATCTCGCGCACCTTTTTGTGGGCAACGTCATAAATCTCAGGCTTGCCCACTTCTTTCCACTCTTTTGAGCTCAGACGATCGCCAATGGCTGGGTACAGATACTCACTTTGCATGATGCGCAAAGTCTGCTCTGCTCCCAAATAATGTCCAGGACCACCGATGCACTGTGCGCGCATTGTCTCGATTGACAACGACTCGTCAGTGACTTCGATGCCCTTGATCGTTCGCTGTACCGAACCAATGGTGTCGTTATCAA
>CAINTF010000074.1 GCA_903853285.1 uncultured Acidimicrobium sp.
ACTTCGCCTGCTGCTGGTTCCGGCTCAGGCCGTCCGTAATCATCAATAGTTACCATCAATCACAACAATATCTGAATCGTTTGAGGCGACGCCGGGAATCGAAATCCACGAAAACCGTCACTCACAATCCGGACTGGCTTTAGACAGTCAGATCGTCACTCGAGTTCGGCGTCCAACGTCCCGCCAATCCCCCAGTTTCCGGATAAGCGTTCACGGAGTCGTACCAAATCCGTACCAACACCTCAACCATCAAAGTGGGATTACCAGATTTTTTAAAGTCCGAGCGCAGCCTTCAGTTCGGCTTCTGTTATCCCCAGTTTTTTCGCAGCAGAAGGGAAATCTGGAGGCAACTGATTGTTGAAAGCATCTTTCAATTCAGTTTCAGTGATGCCGAGTTTTATTGCGGCTGCAGCAAGATCGGGCATCGGGCCCATTGGCGGCATCTGTTGGATCTGCGAGGCATCTACAACACCATGAAAACAGCCTATGGACGATGTCGCATCAGTAGTGCCGGGCAGAACGTAATGGTAAATCCCATTTGGAAATTCTGGAGTAGGACTTGTGATTCCGTTGCACTCGTCTAGTGCAGTTATTGGAACTGCTTTACCGTCTATGTCGTTTGCACCGTAAATGAGGAACCCATCTAGTGCAATACCAATAATATGAGAAGGTCCTGCGGTGATGTCGACTTGAGAAGTCACACAGCCTGGGAGTCCGTGGTAGTGATAAGCGCCTCCAGTGCCATTCATACCGGGAGTTGGGTGACCAGCGCACTTGTCAACAAAGGACGCAGTAATTCCCGACGAGTCGGTGATTGTGAAATTGCTCGACATAGCAACTGTTTTTCCATCGCCTTCGTAAGGGTTATATAAGACAGCTCCTGAGATCATGACGCCTATTGAACCCAAACTTGTGGAGGTAGTAGTCGCCGAAAATGTTGGAGATGAGGGAATATCAAACGAGTACTTCTGGGCAGACGTTGGATCCTTGATGATGTGTGCAGTTGTTGCATCAGGAACCACTACCCCGGCATTAGGCACCGCGTAGTACGCATCGCGCTCATGATTCGGAATACCATCTGGCTGAAAATTTATACTGCCGTCGCCAAATGTGATTTTGATCGTCGGATTCCAAGCTGCGGCTTTCACAGCGTCCGTGATTTCGACCATCGATACCGCAATCGTTGAATCGGCAGTGGTGGACGAACTCGCACATGCAGATAAGAAAAGAGCAGATCCCATCAGTGCGATGACAAGTTTTGATACTGAACCTTGTTGCTTGCTTTTCATTGCAATTCTCCTTACGTGGGTTGTTCGTCATGACAATATAACTTACCTAGGTAAGTAAATTGTAAGAAAGTCCAGTATCTTGGAAATATGAGCAAAAAAGATGCAAGCAAGCTTCAAAAGCCAACTTCTGCCGAACTTGCAAAGCTGTCACAATCCGAGATATCACAGTTTGCAGCTGCAAGCGTTGGACGATTGAGCAATCTATTTCCACATTGGATGTTGCTCAATGTAGAGAATCCAGCAAATATTCCATCATCACGACTGATCGTTCTCTGGTTGCTAAAAAGAGAACAATCTCTTTCAATGAGCGAGATTGGCAAGGCGATTGACCTCACCCCCCGAGGTATCACTCGAATTGTTGATGGACTCGAGGCAGATGGCCTAGCAAGACGAATAGAGGGAGAGTTCGACAAGCGAATCAAGATGGTGGAACTGACATCCAAGGGTCAACGGTTCCTCAAAACAACTCTTCCCGACGTCCAAGGAAAGTTTCGAAAGCTCTTTTCCACATTAGAAAAATCGGAATCAATAGAAATGATTCGACTACTCGAAAAGTTGACCGACCAGTTAAAGACAGACATAGATGATCACAAATCGTGATTTAAACCAATAAACAATTGAGGCGACGCCGGGAATCGAACCCGGTTACGGGGCTTTGCAGGCCCATGCCTAACCATTCGGCCACGTCGCCGTAGACAAGCTACGCATGCAGGCTACAGGGATATATAAAGCGAACCTTCTGCAGAGTCGTACTTCGTTACGCTGTTGTGATGCCTAATGAGCTACCAAATGTGCAACCCGAGACGACCGCAATCACATCTGGTCGCGATGCATCTGGATCGCTTGCTCCTACACTTTGGTCATCGACCACTTGGCAGTCAGCAGGGCTTGATGACAGCACAAAGCACGCTCTCGCGACACACAAGAGCGGCAACTACGCGCGTTACTCAAACCCAACTGTTCGATCTTTTGAAGAAGCAGTGGCAGCACTTGAAGGCGCCAAAGACGCACTTGCATTTGCTTCAGGAATGGGTGCAGTAAGCAGCGTGATTTTGGCGTTGTGTTCGAGCGGAGACCACATTGTTGCTCACAATCAGTTATACGGCGGAACCATCTCATTTCTCAATGGTCCATGTGCACGACTCGGTATTGACGTCACATTCGTAGACGGCTCAAAGCCCGGCGCACTTGCAGCAGCTGTGCGACCAGGCAAAACAATGCTGGTGATTGCAGAATCCCCATCGAACCCGCAGATGGGTCTAGTTGACTTGGCCGAACTTGGTGCAATCAAAGGACCATTCACGCTCATTGATTCAACTCTTGCAACGCCACTTGGCCAACAACCGCTTTCGTATGGGGTGTCGCTCGTATTGCACTCAGCGACAAAGGGCATTGCCGGTCATAACGACGCAATGCTCGGTGTCGTTGCAGGTGAAAAAGAATTGATCGACTCAATCTGGGGATATTCGGTAATGCATGGCGCCACAGCATCGCCTCACGATGCGCTTAATGGCTTGCGTGGAATTCGTACTCTTGGTGTGCGTATTGCGCACCAGTGCGAAAGCGCCCTAGGTGTTGCCACTTGGCTGTCATCAAACAAGCAAGTCACTGCAGTTCACTACCCCGGCTTGCCTACTCACCCGCAACATGCGCTTGCTGCCAAGCAGATGCGCAAGTTTGGTTCGGTGCTTTCGTTTGAGATTGTTGGTGGCAAAGAAGCTGCACGCAAAGTTCTTGACGCATTGAAGATTGTGCGACCAGCAGTTTCGTTTGGTGGCCCAGAGACGCTGATCTGTCACCCAGCATCGAGCACACATATTGGCGTTTCACCAGAGGCGCAAAATGCGAGCGGTATTACAGATTCAATGCTGAGATTGTCGATTGGGCTTGAAGCAACGAGCGACATCATCGCAGATTTGCAAAACGCACTCAAATAATCAGAACTACAACTGATTTGTTCATGACGCGCCGAAGCGCGTGAGATTTAACGCTCTTCTTTGAAGATGACGTGCTTGCGTACGACTGGGTCGTACTTCTTGAGCTCGAGACGCTCGCGTGAGTTGACCTTGTTCTTACGGGTCACGTACACATAGCCGGTGTCGGCTGTTGAGCGAAGCTTGATGATTGGACGCTTGTCCTTAGATTTTGCAGCCATGACTTAGATACTCAGACTTTCTGACCGGTTGCGCGGATGTCGGCGACGATGCGCTCGATACCCAACTTGTCGATTGTGCGAAGACCCTTGGAGCTCACGTTGAGTGTGATCCAGCGCTTCTCGGATGGAAGCCAGAAACGCTTTTTGTGGGCGTTGACCTTCCACCAGCGATTGGTCTTGATATTTGAGTGGGAAACGGTATGGCCCGTACCCGGACGCTTTCCGAGGACATCACAGCGATTTGGCATTGGACAAGTATAGACGGGGAATATGCCCCGCTACACTATGAGACTTATGAAAAAGGAAACACATCCCGAGTACCGCTTTGTTGTCTTTGAAGATGCCTCGGCAGAGTATCGATTTTTGACCCGCACAACCATGAATCCAGATCCTTCCAAGACCACGGTCTGGGAAGATGGTCAGACATACCCATGCGTGCAGTTGGACATTTCAAATGCCAGCCACCCATTCTTTACCGGTCAGATGAAGATCATCGACTCCGCAGGTCGCGTTGAGCGCTTCAACAAGCGTTACGGCACCCGCAAAAAGACTGTCGTCAAGAAAGAACCAGCACAGAAATAAGTTCTGGTTGCAACGCTCGCTTTACGCGAGCGAGTTAATGATTGATGCAAGCCCCGCAACTGTTGTGCGTGGATTTACTATGCACATGCGCAAGACGGTTTCGCCGTCCCAGGTACTCGGCACAACGAAGGCAAGACCTTCACCCAAAATGCGGTCGCTCCACATCTGATACTGCTCAGATGTCCAACCAATTCGTCGAAACACGATGACCGACAACTCTGGCTCAAGTACCAACTCCACATGCTTCGCATCGCGCACCAACTGGGCACCCTGACGCGCAACCTCAAGCGTCGCCTCCATGGCCTCGGTGTATGCCTCGGTGCCGTGCATGGCCAGGCTGAACCAAAATGGCAATCCCCTAGCTCGGCGAGACAAGTGATGCGCAAGGTCGGCAGGGTTCCAAGCCTCGTCGCGCACCTCACCGTCTTGCTGCAACACATCCAAGTATTCAGCGTGTTGAGTGTGAGCATGACGAGCCTCGGCCGGGTTGCGATAAATCAGTGCGCATGAGTCGTACGGGCCAAAGAGCCACTTGTGCGGATCAACAATCATGCTGTCAGCGTGTTCGATGCCGTTGAACAAATGCCTGACGCTTGGTGCGCAGAGTGCCGCTGCACCATATGCACCGTCAATATGCAACCACGCACCAATTGCATTGGCGACTTTGGCAATTCCTTCGAGGTCATCGACTACGCCAACATTTGTTGTTCCTGCTGTTGCAACAATGGCGCAGATTCGTTGCAATTCGGATTCACTGAGCGATGACAAG
>CAINTF010000075.1 GCA_903853285.1 uncultured Acidimicrobium sp.
TCGAGTCTCTCCGTCGGCACTATACATATTCATCAGCTACCCACGCCTGCAGTGATTATCGATATCGATGTGCTGCGACAGAACATCGCAACAATGTCTCGCCTCCACCCTGGCGGCAAACTCCGGCCTCATATGAAGGCGACCAAATGCACCTCGCTAGCAAAGCTGCAAGTTGAGTCCGGACATGTGTCATTTACTTGCGCGACTCCACGAGAGATGATCGGCATGGCAGAAGCAGGACTCGGAACCGATTTGCTCTTAGCAAACGAAACGCTCGATGCTGCCCGACTGAGCGCAATGGCCAAGTTGCAAGACTCATCAATGATCACGGTCGCAATTGATTCCGACGCCACGCTTGACGCTGCTGCCAAAGCCGGCATCCGCAATGTGTTGATCGATGTCAACGTTGGTCTTCCACGTTGTGGCGTATTGCCAAATCTTGCAGGCGCACTTGCAGATGATGCACGCAAGCGTGGACTCAACGTGCGTGGCGTAATGGGCTACGAGGGCCACCTGATGATGGTGTCGGACAAGAATGACCGACTAGCAAAAGTTGCTGAGTCCATGTCGCTACTGCAACGTGCCGCAAAAGATGTTGGTGGAGAAATAGTTTCCGCTGGCGGCACTGGCACATACGACTTGCACCAGCACACAGGTGTCACCGAAATTCAAGCTGGCTCTTATTCACTGATGGACACCAACTATGCACAACTCAACTTGCCCTTCGAACAAGCCATGTGGGTAATCGGCACTGTCATCTCATCTAGTTCAAGTTGGTCGGTGGCCGATGTTGGGCTCAAGTCGCTCGGTATGGATCATGGCAATCCTTCGATCGAAAATCAGTCCGTTTGGTTTTGCTCGGACGAACACATCACATTTGCGACATCATCTGGAGATTCACCAAAGGTTGGATCCCGAATCCGTGTCACTCCAGCACACATTGACCCAACGCTCGCAATGCACGACGTTGCATGGATTGTCCGCGGCGATGAAGTAATCGACCGTTGGTCTATCGACTTACGCGGTTGGTGAGTAACTACAGAAGTTTTGCAAGTGCACGAAAAGCTCTGCCACGATGTGACAGTTCATGTTTTTCTTCAATGGTCATTTGGGCAAATGTGCGACCGTCACCATCTGTCGGTATAAACAGTGCGTCGTAACCGAAGCCGCGCTCACCAATTTCCTGCATTGCGATAGAACCTTCGCAAACTCCGTGAGCGACAAGTTCGCGGCCATCCGCAAATCGAAGTAGCGCCACTGTTCGAAAACGAGCAGTTCGTTGCGTTGCATCTTTTCCGTCCAACTCAGCCAACATTTTTTGTCGATTCTGCGCGTCGGTTGCACCCTCACCGGCAAAACGCGCAGTAATCACGCCTGGTGCACCATCCAACACATCAACTTCAAGACCGGTGTCATCAGCAAGTGCTGGCAACCCTGTTGCTACACATACCGCGATTGCTTTAAGGCGAGCATTACCTTCAAGAGAGTCAGCATCTTCAACCACATCAGCTAAATCGCTAGGGCGCGGCACAAGATCGACCACGCCACCCATGAGGTCAACAATTTCGGCAACCTTATGCGGGTTTGCGGACGCGCACGCGACGCGCAACACCGTTATCGCCCGAGAGCGCGCTTGCTTGGTGGCACAGCAATTACTTCACGCTGCATGTTGAAAATTTGTCCAATTCCGTCCGAAGCAAGTCCAAGCAGCACGTCGAGTTCGCTGCGGCTGAATGCTTTGCCTTCAGCTGTGCCTTGAACTTCAACGAATGTTGCTTCGCCACCAGCAATTGGCTGCAGCATCACAACATTCATATCAACTTCGGCCGTTGAATCTTCCTCATATGGCAGGTCAATAATTGGAGTGCCGTTGTGAATGCCGACGCTGATTGCTGCGCACAGAGAATGCAACGGATTCGCAGAAATGCCACCGTTTTGTTGCACACGTGTGATCGCATCGTGAAGCGCGAGAAACGCGCCACAAATACTTGCGGTACGAGTGCCACCATCAGCCTGCAATACGTCGCAGTCAATCAATATCTGTCGCTCTCCAAGCACCTTCATATCGCACGATGAACGCAACGCTCGACCGATCAATCGTTGAATCTCGACCGTACGACCAGACTGCTTGCCCTTTGCGGCTTCGCGATCCACTCGTTCAGGTGAAGACCCTGGCAACATCGAATATTCGGCAGTGACCCAACCCTTTCCGCTTCCCTTCATCCAGCGCGGCACATCCTCATCCACCGATGCCGTGCACAACACTCGAGTTTTTCCAAATGAAACCAACACCGACCCAGCAGACATTTCAGTGAAGTCTCGCTGAAAGCTCATTTGCCTCAACTCATTATTTTGTCTGCCATCAAACCGTGCCATGTCATGCTTCTTTCTGTTTTTGTGTTGTAAATCTAATTCTTCCACTGTGTGGCAGTCTCAAGTTCTGGGCCGAGTAGCCGTCGACCCAACTGGGCAAACCATGCAATATCACCAGACGATAAAAACTTATGTTCACCAGTTGAAGCGTCGTTATCTTTTCGCACCAACTGAGTTGCTTCCAATTCCTGTTTCACAACGAATGCGGTTTCGTCGGCGCTCGATACCAGCACGACCCCTGGCCCCATCACATCACTAATCACCCGTGAAAGATACGGATAGTGGGTGCACCCAAGCAGTAACGCATCAACTCCAGCATCACGCACTGGAGCGAGTAAGCGCTCGGCCAACACCATCACTTCATCGCCAGTGGTTTGATCTCGCTCTACAAACTCGACAAAGCCTGGGCACGCTGCACTCGTGAGTGCGACTGGAGCTCCAGTAACTCGAATTGCCTGAACATATGCGCCTGACGAGATTGTGCCGACAGTGCCGATTACGCCAACCTTTTTGTTACGAGTTACTCGCACGAGTGCGCGTGCACCCGGATCAATAACGCCGATGACCGGTACAGGTAGTTCGTCGACAAGTTCATTGAGAGCGACCGAAGCAGCCGTATTGCACGCAACGACAATCATTTTTGCGCCATATTCGCGCACCAGGCTCCATGCCAATTCTTTTGCATACCCACGCACTTCATCGGCTGGTTTGTTTCCATATGGATATCGACCTGTATCGCCGATGTAGACAAGATTTTCTTGTGGCATTAAGTCGATGAGAGCTCTCGCAACGGTCAATCCACCGAAACCGGAATCAAACATGCCAATTGGGCTGTCACTAGAAACTTTGTGGGACAGAGGCATCGCCATTGAGTTTATGTCATTGCAATAGCCTGCAAAGGTGCTTCTAGCGACTGTTCTCGCACTCACTGCAGCAGTGCTACATGCCTCGTGGAACATCTCTGTCAAGCAAAGCGGAGACAAACGAATTGCGCTGTGGGGTCAGTTTGCAATTGGTGGCGCACTTTCTGGTGCAGTGATCTTGACTTGGACATTGATATCTGGAGCACCACCTATTGCTTGGGGCTGGGCTGCTGTGAGCGGAGCAACACACGTGCCGTACATTCTGTTGCTTTCACGTGCATATGACCGCGGAGATTTCTCGATGTCGTACCCAATCGTGCGCGGTGGCGGCGCACTCGCAGCAGCGCTTGGTGGCGTACTGATATTGCACGACACAATTTCTTTTGTTTCAGCATTCGGAATCTTGTTGGTGGTTGCCGGTCTTCTCGTACTTGCCACCAGTGGTTCGTGGCATGTTGTTGGAGCAGCGCTCTCTGTCGCATCTTCAATCGCCGTGTATTCAGTTGTTGATGGTCACGGAACTCGCCAATCGAACGCAATTGGATACGCACTGGCTCTCAACGTCTGTGCAGCGGTGATCACATCGCTATGGATCGCTACAACACGACGCACCGAGATGATTCCTGCCATTAAGAACAACTGGAAACGATTTGGCTTGGCAGGCATCGCATCCACTGCTGCCTACACATTGATCATGATTGCGTACCAGCATGCCCCAGTTGGTTACGTCGCTGCACTTCGCGAATCAAGTGTTGTGTTGGCTGCTTTTGCAGGCTGGAAAATGCTCGACGAGGGCGATCATCGCAGACGGATTACTTCTGCAGCAATTGTGCTACTCGGCCTTGTCGTGCTCGTCGCTGGTGGCTAGAAACAAAAAATTAAAAGTAGATAATTTTTTCAGCTGCTGCTTCTGCGGCATCCAAATCATCGGTGTAAGCGCCGGTTGACAAGTATTTCCAACCACCATCGCACACGATAAACACAATCGTGCCCTCTTCAATTTCGCTAGCAACTTTGAGAGCTCCTGCAAGTGATGCCCCTGACGAAATGCCGCCGAACACACCACACTCGCGCACCAAGCGGCGCGTCATTTCAAGACTCTCGCGTGGGCGCACGACTCGCTTCCGATCTAGCACGTCGATGCCGTGCCAGTTTTCAAAGATTGGTGGAATATATCCATCGTCAAGATTGCGCAAGCCTTCAACGCGCTCACCCAATGGTGGCTCGACAGCAATAATTTGAATTTCAGAATTCTGTTCTTTCAAATAGCGACCGACGCCCATCAGCGTGCCACTTGTGCCCAGACCAGCCACAAAGTGTGTGATCTCTGGACAGTCGCGCCAAATTTCTGGCCCCGTACCTTCAAAGTGTGCGCGTGGGTTTGCATCGTTTTGATATTGGTGCATGAAACACCACTCTGGATGCTCAAGCGACAATGCTTCAGCGCGTTTCACCGCGCCGTTTGAACCTTCGGCACCAGGTGTCAAAATGATTTCTGCACCAAATACTTCAAGCATCTGACGGCGTTCGATCGAAACACTCTCAGGCATCAAGATCGTGATCGGATTTCCCTTAATCGCAGCAATCGCGGCGAGCGCAATGCCGGTGTTGCCAGACGACGGCTCCATAATTCGTTGGCCAGGAACAAGTGCGCCCTCTTTGATCGCCTGATCGATCATCGACAATGCGATGCGATCTTTCACCGAGCCAAATGGGTTTTGATTTTCAAGCTTTGCTATTAGTCGAACACCAGGTTTAGGCGAAAGATTGCTGACGTCAACTAACGGCGTATTGCCGATGAGATCGAGGACACTCTCATGAAGCGCCTTAGAAGAACTCTGTATTGTTGACTGCATTGGTCATAATTGTACCGAGCCCGTTGAGACTCTGCACAGCAAGGCCTAGAGCCTTATGACACTTGGATTGGTGTCTCGGTAATCACTTCGTTGATGATGCGGAAGTTGCGTGGTTCTGGCACTCCCCGCTTGAGGGTGACGATCATGTACTGCCAGGTTGGGTCTGGAGCCTGAGCCACATCGGTACTACTTGGATAGGCCTCAGTGTGGGTGTGACTGTGGATCACGCCAATCACCTCAAGGCCCGAGTTCTCGGCATCTCGCTCAATGATCAAATGCTCGCGAGCATTGATGGTGTACACCCGAGCCGACTTGGCGGTGTTTTCTGTTGGGTGAAACTCGAGCACGGTATTAGTTGCGCCCGATCCAACAAGTAGCCCACATGCCTCTTCGGGGTAACACGCAATGGCATGCTCGCCAATCCGTTTCATAATTGCCGCCGAAACTTGAAGTGGTCGCGTCGAATCACTCGTCATAGCCATTTCAGGCTACCCGTATGATGAAACGAGCAATGAAGAATCCTGAAGATCCCGAGAACAACCGGTTGCTCGCAAGCAACCGTAAAGCACGCCACGACTATGACGTTATTGACGTCGTTGAGGCTGGCATTGTGCTGCTCGGAAGCGAGGTCAAGAGCATTAGGTCTGGAGAGGTACAAATCGCCGATGCATATGCCCACGCAAGTAACGGCGAAATGTGGCTCGATGGCATGCACATCGGTGCCTATGCGTTTGCCAATGGTTCAGATGCACACGATCCAACTCGCCGTCGCAAGTTGCTCATGCACAAAGAACAGATCCGTCGATTACAAGATCGAATTGCTCAAGAACGGCTCACGCTCGTGCCACTTGAACTGCGCTTGTCAAAAGGTCGAGTCAAGGTTGAACTTGCGCTTGCCAAGGGCCGACAAAAAGCAGATCGCCGACAAGCGATTGCCAAGAAAGAATCAGAACTCGAGATGCGTCGCGAAGCCGGGCGCAGCCGCAGACAATCCCAGCAATAGCCAAGCTCAGCAATAACTGCCCGAGCGAGATCGCACACCCCCGCCCTACACTGAGTGTGTTACGAAAGTTCAATGGGGCTGACAGGTTTCGACGTCAGTGTCGCTGGGCGATCGTGCGACCCGAGTTGCTCAGACTCGTAAAACGGGGCAA
>CAINTF010000076.1 GCA_903853285.1 uncultured Acidimicrobium sp.
GACAAAAGGTTTGATCAAATTGAGCGTCTGCAATGGATCCAGATCATCACATTCGTGTGTGGACTGGTTGCTCTTTCACTGAGGTAATTGGACGTTATATACAAAAAGGGCGGGCCGCCGAAGCGACCCGCCCTTTTTTACTACTGAACTACTGAACTACTGAACTACTGAACTCAGTTGCCACCTTCGGTGAGGGTGACAGTGATTGGTGCAAATGATGCACCATTGATGTCAATTCCCTTTTCGGTGAGCAATGCAAGTGCTGCAGTCACAATGTCATTCGTGTGTGCTGCTGCATCTGGAGCCTTGGTCAACACGGTGCCGCCTTCGAGGTTCTTCGCGTTTTGCGAAAGATCCACGGTGCGTGTCCATGCTGCCTCGTCGATCATGCCTACACCAGCTGCTGCTGGCCAGATCAACTTGTTGACTTCATTCATCTGCCACAACTGGTGAGTTGCGCCGAGCTTTGAACCCTTTGCTACAACGATGTCTGTGCAAGCCTGTGCGTTATCGCGGCAGAATGCCCAGCCCATCAATGAAGCAGCAACGAACTTGACTGCTGTTGCGTTGTAGTCGGTGTCGAACAAACGGTGACCGTCAGCCCAGATTGCGTCCTGCAACATTCCAACACCTTCGGTCTCGTACGAGACGACGTTCAAGTCATCTGCTGTGTACAAAGCCTTTGTTGCTGGGTTCATTGTTTCCAAAACCTGTGCGTACTCGTTGTAGGTCATTGCTTCTGCAGCGTCGATGTCGCCTGCAAGCAAGCCCGACATGTCGAACTGTTGCTGAACGAGTGTGACGTCCTTGGCTGGATCAAGTCCGGCCTTGGTAAGTGCTGCGAAGATTTCGAACTCGTTGCCGTAGCCCCAGTTACCAATCTTCTTGCCCTTGAAGTCTGCCGAAGCTGCAATTGCTGCATCCTTGAACGAAACCTGCAATGTGCCTGAACGTTGGAACACCTGTGCGATGTCCACGATGTTTGCTCCACCTTCACGTGCTGCAAGAGCCTTTGAGACCCAGGAAACTGCGAAGTCTGCTTCGCCGTTGGCGAGAACAGTCTGTGGTGAAATGTCTACTGCACCTTCGAGGATGGTTACATCAAGGCACATGTCCTTGTAGTAGCCGTTCTCAAGTGCTGCGTAATAGCCAGCGAACTGAGCCTGTGTGAACCACTGCAATTGCAGCTTGACAGGTGTTGGTGTGGTGCACTCTGTTGGTGTTGCGGCTGCTGCTGTGGTGTCTGTTGAACTGCTTGAGCCACCGCACGCTGCGACGACCAAAGACAGAGCAGCGAGACCCGCAACTGCGAGCTTGATGCTTGACTTCTTCATTTTGGTACTCCCCCGAGAACCGAAGCTCTCTACTTGTTGTTGTTGGTTTTACTTGCAACGCCGCCCCGGGAGGCAGCGCTTTCTAGCACTATGGATACAGCGTAGAAGGTTAATCCAAGCAGGCAAGCACCGAGCACGTAGGCCCAGGCCGCAGCGTTCTTGGAATTGGCGATATTGCTTGTAATTCGGCTTCCGAGACCGTTTTGGGAGCCCCCAAAATACTCAGAAACAAAGGCCGTAATTACCGAAACTGGGGCTGCAATTTTGAGTGCCGTAAAGAGGTAAGGAACCGCATTTGGTACCCGAACTTTTCGCAATATTGCAAAGTCGCTGGCGGCATACGACTTCATCAATTCAACATGGGTCGACTGCACCTGAGTGAGTCCTTTGGCAACGTTGACGAGCACAATGAAATACACAACGAGCGAAACCATGATCCGTCGTGGAATCTCGCTGGTGATCGAATACATGTTGTTGAGTACTGCTACCAACACGAAAATTGGAATCGCATTGAGGGCGATTGCGAGTGGTGTAACCAGCTCGCCGAGAAAGCGATACCTGCTGAGCGCAAAACTCATCGCGACTCCAAACAGAGTTCCGGCAATGAGTCCAACCAACGCATTCGTTCCTGATACCGAAGTTGCTTCCCAGATGCGCGCAAAGTTTTTAAAGAACTGCTCAAAAATCTTTGATGGTGCTGCAAGAAAATATGGCTTGAGATTAAATCCCTTTACGACACCTTCCCACAACAACAAAAATGCCACGCCAAAAACAAGCGGGGGCAAAATTCGTCGGATGCGAGATGTGGCCTTCATGATCAGCGATCTTCTACTCCGCGAACTGCGCCTGCATTTGCATGATCGGCGTGCGTGCCACGAAGTGCTTCACGCACTGCGGTGATGCCAGTAAAGAAATCTGTAGCAGCACGAGTGTCTTCGGTGCGCTTCGCGCCTAGGTTGACATTGATCAAGTCGGTGATGCGTCCTGGTCGCGGCGACATCACAACAACTCGATTAGACAAATACACCGCTTCTGGAATCGAGTGCGTTACAAAAACAACCGTCGTGGATGTCTCAGCACAAATGCGCAGCAACTCGCCTTGCATATACTCGCGTGTCATTTCATCGAGAGCACCAAACGGTTCGTCCATCAACAACAACGGTGGGTGTGCTGCAAGTGCGCGTGCAATTGCAATGCGCTGCTGCATACCGCCCGACAACTGCCATGGATACAACTCGGCAAACTCTGGCAGTTTTACAAGCTCCAACATTTCTTGTGCACGTGCTGCGCGCTTTTCTTTGTCCCAACCCTTGAGTTCGAGTGGCAACTCAATGTTCTTTGCCACAGTGCGCCAGTCAAACAATCCTGCTTGCTGAAAAGCCATGCCGTAGTCCTGATCAAGACGCGACTGCGAAGCCGACTTGCCGTTGACCATGACCGAACCCGTAGTTGGTTCGAGCAAGTTTGCAATCAATCGCAACAACGTGCTCTTGCCGCAACCAGATGGACCGATGAGTGATACGAACTCGCCTGGCTCGACAGTTAAATTGACATCAATCAACGCATCCACCTGCTTTGGTGTGCCCTGATTAAAGATCTTGCTTGCCCCCGTTACTTGAACCGCACTCATGAGCTGGTCTCCTTCGGTCGATTACGCATCAAATACACATCTGAAATTGCAATAACACCTGCCATCGTGAGGCCAAGGGCTGCAGCGCCAAACACGGCAGTGAACACCTTGGCTGGGTCGGCTGTTGCTTCGCGGGCGTACTCAATAATGAGTCGTCCAATACCACCTTTGAGACCGGTCGAGATTTCGGCAACCACCACACCGACTACTGAGCCCGATGCACCGAGTTTGAACGCCGGAACCATGTATGGAATTGCAGAAGGAAAACGAAGTTTGAGCAAAATCTGTTTCCACGATGCCGCATAACTTTCCATGAGTTCAACAGCTGCTGCTGGCGCACTTGCAAGTCCGCGAAGCGTGCCAACCGCTATTGGAAAGAACGACAAAAATGCTCCAAGCACTGCTGCCGAGAACCAGCGTGGCCACTCAAAACCAAAAATGTGCAACTTGCCACCCCACAACGCAACGAGCGGAGCAAGTGCGATCAATGGAACAGTTTGCGACACAACGAGATACGGCAACAAGCCTCGTTCGACGAGTCGAAAACGAGACATCACTACTGAGAGACCAACGCCGATCGAAGAGCCGAGCAAAAAACCAACTATTGCTAAACGAAACGAAAACCATGCACCCGCGAGTACTACTACCCACACGCGCTTGTCGGAGCCTCGAACTTCCGGTCGGCCATAACGACTGAGCATTGTCCAGACGTGAGGCATTGCAGTGTCGTTAGAACGAGGCAATACGCCTGCGCCAAACAACTTGCCACCATCTTGCGGGCCAACAACTTTGTACATTTCCCACAACGCGATAACAAGCACGACCGACAGCACAAACATGCTGGTCCGATATGCGGCGCGTCGGGCAAAACGATTCATTGCTTAGCTTTGCTCATCTCCTGAATCGCCGGCAAAATTGTTTCGCCATACGCTTCGAGCGTTGATTCTTTGCCATCGTGCTGCAAGTACACAGCAAACTGATCGACACCAAGTTCTTTGAGTTCTGTCAATCGACGAATGTGCTCATTGGTGTCTCCCAAAATGCAAAAGCGATCGATGATTTCGTCTGGAACAAATGTGGTGTGGCTGTTTCCAGCACGACCATGTTCGTTGTAGTCATAACCCTGACGACCCTTGATGTAATCGGTCAGAGCCTTTGGCACCGATGAGTCGTCGCCATAACGCTCGACAATGTCGGCAACGTGATTGCCCACCATGCCACCAAACCAGCGACACTGATCGCGCATGTGCGTCATGTCGTTGCCAACATACGCAGGCGCAGCAACACAGATCGTGACGCTCTTCGGGTCGCGACCCACGCGCTCAGCGGCTTCGCGCACAGCCTTGATTGTCCACTGCGCAATGTCGGCATCTGCAAGCTGCAAGATGAAACCATCAGCCACTTCGCCCGTAAGAGCAAGTGCTTTTGGTCCGTAAGCAGCAATCCAAACTTCAAGCTCGCTCTTGGTTGCCCATGGGAAACGAATGCTTGAGCCGTTGTAGTCAACCGCACGACCGTTGCCGAGTTCACGAATGACATGAACACTCTCGCGCAACGTTGCAAGGTTTGTTGGCTTGCCATTTGTAACGCGCACAGCAGAGTCGCCACGGCCAATACCGCACACCGTGCGATTGCCGTACATCTCGTTAAGAGTTGCATATGTGCTGGCAGTAACTGTCCAGTCACGCGTTGCTGGGTTGGTCACCATTGGCCCAACAATGACGTTTCGTGTCTCGGCCAAGATCTGGCTGAAGATCACATATGGCTCTTGCCACAAAATGTGACTATCAAAAGTCCATACGTGCGAAAAGCCATACATGTCGGCCTTCTTCGCAAGGTCGATCACGCGCGCCGATGGTGGGGTCGTTTGTAGTACTACACCTATGTCCATAACTCTCCCCCTGCTGTCGAAAAACTAGTTACAAAACTGCTTACGAAAAACTTCTAGCGATTGGTTGGGAAGCCCAAGTCAACTGCCGATGTGCGTGGGTCTGGCCAACGTGATGTGACGACCTTGCCGCGCGTAAAGAAGTTGATGCCCTCTGGGCCATACATGTGTTGGTCGCCAAACAGCGAAGCCTTCCAGCCACCGAATGAGTAGTAGCTCACAGGAACAGGGATTGGCACGTTGATGCCAACCATGCCGACCTGCACGTCGTATTGGAACTGACGAGCAACGCCACCATCGCGGGTGAAGATTGCTGTGCCGTTACCAAATTCGTTGTCATTGATGGTTTTCAAACCTTCTGCATAACTCTTGACGCGCATGACAGTGAGTACTGGTCCGAAGATTTCTTCGTCGTAACACTTCATGCCTGGCTTGACGTTGTCGATGAGGCTTGGGTTCAAGAAGAAACCAGCATCTTTGGCTTTGTCGGTGCCGTTGATCACGACAGTTGCGCCTTCGCCTGCTGCGTTGTTGATGTAGCTCGCAACTTTGTCGCGGTGCTCGCGGCTGATCAATGGACCCATCTCTGCAGAAGGATCGGTGCCAGGACCAACTTTGATGTTTGGAACACGAGTCTTGAGTTTTTCGATCAATGCGTCAGCAATGGAGTCGACTGCGAGCACAACCGAGATGGCCATGCAACGCTCGCCTGCCGAACCGTATGCGGCGCTCACTGCAGCATCGGCTGCCATGTCGAGGTCGGCGTCTGGCAACACGAGCATGTGGTTCTTTGCACCACCAAGTGCTTGCACACGCTTGCCGTTCTTCGTGCCGGTCTCGTACACATATTTTGCGATTGGTGTTGAACCGACGAACGACACCGACTGAATGTCTGGGTGCACGAGCAAGCGATCTACTGCCTCTTTGTCGCCATGCACAACGTTGAAAACGCCGTCTGGCAAGCCTGCTTGACGCAGCAAGTCGGCAATAAACATCGACGCCGATGGATCTTTTTCGCTTGGCTTCAAGATGAATGTGTTGCCGCAC
>CAINTF010000077.1 GCA_903853285.1 uncultured Acidimicrobium sp.
GGTCAGGCTATTTCATACAAACTTGGCGAGCGAGTGTGGCTCGATTTACGCGATGACGCCCGCAAAAAGCACGGCTCGGCATTTGACTTGCGCAAGTGGCATGCACACGGGCTCGACTTAGGCAACCTTGGACTCGACTTGCTCAAATCTGAAATGGCTCGCTTCTAATTAAGGAACAACTACAACCTTTGTGCCAAGCGTGGCCCACTGATAAATGAATCGAGCATCTTGCGTGCTCGAACGCAAGCAACCACTGCCATTGAAGGTTCCTAGCTCCTCGACTGTCTGCATCGGTTTTCCATTTCGAGTAGGAATCTCATGAAAGCCCACGTTGCCACCGTTGCGACCAATCGCAAAGCGTGTCATAAAACGAAAAGTGACACCAGCAAATTCTGGACTATACGAAACCGGTGATTTGCTAAACACGGCGAATGTACCTTTTCCAGGCTGCCCGAGCATTCCCGAAACAAGAAAAGTGCGAATCACTTCATTGTCATCATTGATGACCCATACGCGTTGTTGGCGATTGGCATAAACGATGCGTCGACCGCTTCCCGACTTGACTGGAACCGGTGCAACTTCAACAATGGTGGTCTCAGTTGTTGGTGGCACGATCGTCGTACTCGTTGATGTACTTGTAGTAGTTGCGTCACCCGAACCTGCACTGGCTGTTACAACACTCGCACTGCCCATGATCGAAAGTGCAAAAACTGCCGCCACGGCTAACCGCTTCATTGAGCCTCGGCCAAAATTGCCCGCGAGGCGGATGCTCCGATTCGACTTGCTCCGGCTTCAATCATCGCGATTGCATCCGCATAGGTGCGAATACCGCCACTTGCTTTTACACCAATTTTTTCTCCAACAGTTTTTCTCATCAACCGCACTGCGGCCAGTGATGCACCACCCGCTTTGTGAAACCCCGTCGACGTCTTAACGAAGTTGGCGCCACCAAGTACCGCTGCTGTGCACACACCTGCAATCTGCTCGTCATTCCACAGTGCAGACTCGATAATGACTTTGAGTATCACGTCTGATGCAATTGCGGCACGAACTGCAGCAACTTCAGTTGTGACTGCAGGCCAATTGCTCGTGCCAACATATGCCAAGTTGACTACCATGTCGATTTCGTTTGCACCGTTGTCACACGCTTGCTTAGCCTCAGCAGCTTTTGTCTCTGTGCTGTGCGCACCAGAGGGAAATCCCACAACCGCTGCGATATTGATGGATGGGGGCAAGGCATCTTTTGCAAGCGGCAACAGGGATGGCGAGATGCAAATTGCGCCAACTTGGAGTTCGACAGCCTCGACGCACAGTCGCACAACATCAGCCAAAGTTGCCTCTGGGGCAAGCAGTGTGTGATCAATCATCTGAGCAAGTTTTCCCGCTTCCATCACATACACCTTATTGCCATGTGCGCGGAGGGGGCATCGCAGACTACGGTTCTTGGCGACATGGCAACCTTGCGATTCAGTTTCGGCACAATGGGTTCGGGCAAGAGCACCCTCGCGCTCCAGATTCATCACAACATGTCATCGCGCGGCGTGCCAGGTTTGCTACTCACCAAACTCGATCGAGATGGTTCGCAAGTAACAAGTCGTTTGGGTGTTTCTGCACCAGCAATCGAAATGGCACCTGGTCTCAATCTGTTCGAACTTGCAAAGTCACATATGCCTATTTCATTCATTGTTTGTGATGAGGCACAGTTTTACTCGCAAGAGCAATGTGACCAACTTGCCCAAATCGTTGATGAACTCAATGTCGATGTTTTTGCCTTCGGCCTCATTACAGACTTTCGCGGATTACTTTTCGATGGCACCAAACGCATGCTCGAAATTGCCGATCAACGAATCGAGATGCAAGTGGAGGCAAGGTGCTGGTGTGGCGAACGCGCCAATAACAATGCGCGGTTAGTTAATGGCAGGATTGTGTACGAAGGAGAAACCGTTGTTGTTGGGGACACGGACAAGACGATGAGTGAGCCGCTATTTGGTGATGAAGTGCGATACGAGTTGCTCTGTCGCAAGCATTACATCGCTGGCGACATGGGACCTGCTTCTAACTAGTTCGATTTCGTAATTTGTATGTGTTGCGTATGTGTGAGAGTTGCACTATCACCACAACGACACCGATTCCCACAACGTTGCCGACCAAGTCACTCGCTTGACGGGCACGCAAGTCGGTAAACCATGGCTGGGCAATTTCTACAAACAGCGTCCAAACCGCAAGTGTCAATACTGCGAGCAAACGCACTCGTTGCGTCGTGAATGCAACAGCAACAAGCACGGCACATGTACCCCAAATAACAGCATGTAAGTCGGCGTCGCCTGTTGGACGATTATTCATCACTGAAGTTGTTGCACCGTGATTGACTCGCATAAAAAAATTAATGATGTTGCTCCACCATTGAATTGCGCTGTCCGACCACATCAGTGCTGTTGCACAAACCACTGCGGCTATCGCCACGATTTTGGGCAGTCGCTGCACAACTAGCCCAGACGAATTGCGCGCTTTACCGGACGATCCCAGCCAGGTTGTCCAGTTGGCTTTGGGCTCGGCCACAGACCTGGACCCATCTCGACCATGCCGTGATGCGCACCGTATTCACCGAGCAAATTAAGAAATGGATCTGCGGGAAACGCTTCGGCTCCGCGAACACCGGTGTTTTTCCAACTGCCATTGCTCAGCAATTCGAGGGCAACCACTGGGCAGATTGCGGTTTGCCACAAAACTGCTTGTGAACCCCAGTCGCGCATTGTCGTCTCATTGTCGGCAACGTGATACAAATAAATTTCTCGTGGCTTTCCGTCGTAGGTGCCGCGCACCCAAGTGCCTGCACAGGTTTTCCCGTGCATCAAGTGTCCGAGTTTCGCTGGGTTTGGCAACACCGCTGCCAACACGTCGCGCGGCGACACCGAAACATCTCCGACTCGTACATGCTCTTTACTATCAAGGCCTAAGTAAGCAAACGTCTTCAGCCAGTCAATGAACTCAGCGCCGAGGCTGTACTTAAATGTGACGCGCTTGCAATCAATCTCGCGCGGAATGAGAAGTACTTCTTCGTGTTCTACGTTGACGCACTCGTATGGACCGATGCCTGCAGGAAAGTGAAACACTTCGGGCTCGCTAAAGCAGTCAGTTGTGTACAAACCTCGCTCTGCTTCCCACACGATTGGTGGATTCAGACATTCTTCGATGGTGGTCCAAATGGAAAATGTCGGCGCAAAGTCAAGCCCGTCAATTGACAAGTTTGAACCGTCACGCACACCAATCTCGTCAATGGTGTCGAAAAGGTTGTCTGCGGCGTAGCGAGCAAAAACGTCACTGAGACCTGGTTCGACGCCCATACCCACGAGGGCCAAAATATTGCGCTCGCGCCACTTTGCATCATCGTCGAGCTGACTCTTACCCAACGGTTCGCCGACTTCCTCATATGGATTCGTAGGGTGCGGCGCACTCAGGTTCATCGCCATGTCGATGTAGTTGCAGTGCGAATCATATGCAGCGCCAAAAATTGGCTCGTTCATGCGTGGATCACATGCGTTGACGACAACATCAGCTTTGACTTTGTGAATAAGCGCCGAGATTGCCGCGCGATCACGGGCATCTATCTGCTCTGCAACAAACTTTGAGCGATCATCGAGTAGCGCAATTGCTTCTTCGGCTCGAGATATTGAAATGTCGGCGAGGACAAAAGTCTTAAAGAACGATCGGGTCTCTGCAATAGACGCCATTGAGGCACCTACGCCACCTGCTCCGATTACCAAGATATTCATTACACACCAATTCGTTGAGCACACAACATTGTTATTGTGCGCATCTCTGTTGATGCAAGTCTACCGTTGAAGTTTTGTGATCAACCCTTAGAAAACGTTGAGCAAATCAACAACGAACACAAGTGTTTCTCCGCCTTTGATCACACCGCCTGCACCATGATCGCCATATCCAAGATGCGCGGGAATTGTGAGGCTACGACGTCCGCCAACCTTCATACCAGCAACGCCTTGATCCCAGCCTGCGATTACTTGTCCGTTGCCCAATCGAAATTCAAATGGGTCATTGCGATCCCATGATGCATCAAACTGCTGGCCGTTGCTGTACGCAACACCCACATAGTGCACTGAAACGTTTTTGCCATTCAGTGCTTCAGCACCAGTCCCAACTGTTATGTCTTCAATAACGAGTTCGGTCGGTGCTGGTTGTTGTGGAATGGTTACCTGTGGCTTGGAAGTTGACATCGGAGCAGGCTACCAATCTGCAAGTGGAACTAAAATGCAAAAGGCCCACCGATTTCTCGGTGAGCCTTTTACTTACTGGTGGCGGGGACAGGATTTGAACCTGTGACCTTCGGGTTATGAGCCCGACGAGCTACCGGACTGCTCCACCCCGCGTCGTAGAGGTTGTACGGTAGCGAGCGGGATGCCAGCTTGGCAACCTCGACACCAATACCGATACGGATAAACATCTCATATATGGCACTCTTTTCTCGAACCCCCAAGGCAAGTGCAAGTGACTTGGAGGCGTTGCGTGTTGAGCTTGATCAACTTCGCAGCGAATTGACGAAACGTACCAATGAACTTTCCATGATCACTGCTGCAACAAATGGTCTTGATCAGCGACTTATTGTGATTGACACTCGGCTCACAAACATGACATCTGAACTTTCCAATCAGTTGCACGAATTGGGAAACGAGATGCAATCGCTTGCCGAACAACAGTCTGACCCTATGTCTGCAGCTGCACTTGAGCAGATACGTGTCAGCCAAGTTCGCATAGCCAATGAGCAGGCTCGATACGAGATCGCATTCCGTCAAGATTTGGCTGCACTAGCAGAGCACTTCAGCAGAATAAAGTAATCGTTAGTCAGTAATTAATCAGCCGCTCACTTGTGCAAGCGCAAGACGAACGAGTTCGCGTGCCTGTGCAAGTTTGCTTTGATACGTGCTGAAGTCTGGAGGCGTTGCGGCCAATGCTGCATCTGCTTCATCAAACAAGATCTCTGCTTGAGCAAGTTGCTGAGCGGCCGTCAGTGATCCAGAGCCAACCGCGCTTGACGGAACTGTCGTTGCAGTGCCAGACGGAACAGTTGTTGCAGTGTTCGAAGTGTCGGTTGGTGCCGACTCTGATCCGTCGCTCACTCGATCGCCCAAATTGCCCGTGTAACCAGGGAACAATTTTGCCACCGCAGCAGTGAGATCATCAGCAATAACGACTCTGTTGTTATAGAACGCCAAGAATTTTCTAACAAATACTTGTCGTGCATTTGCGTCGTCCGGACGCACATAGAGCGGTCGAAGATACACAAGACCTTTGCCGACGGGAACAATTTGCAAGTCACCAAAGACAACGCGCGAACCACGCTGATCCAGCAATGTCACCTGTTGTGACACGGCAGGATCGCTACCAAATTCTGCTGCAACAGTGGCAGGACCTTCGGGCAACGGGTCATTCACTTCATAGACAGTGATCTTTCCGTACGACTTTGGATCACTCGAGACGACCATAAACGCACGTAATTCCTTACGGGTGTCGTCCGACGAAAACGGAACGAACGGCCTCAACAACGAAAATGTGCCATTAGCTTCTGCGGCACCAGGGGTATGAAACATCGTGTAATACGGTTCAAAGCGAGCAACATTTGCATCTTGCACGTCAATTTGGTCCGGCGAAAGTACTGCGCCAGATGCGCCAATCACTCCCGTTGTTGCGTCTACTGCCGTAGGTGGCGCCTGCGCAACGCTCCACGCAGCATCTCGATTGAAAAACAACGTTGGATCGTTGAATTGATAACGACCATACACATTGGTTTGAACTCGGAATAGGTCTTCCGGATAACGGAAGTGTGAAACAAGCTCGGCCGATGCCTTCGATACCGGAGTCAACAAATTTGGAAACGCTTTTGCCCATGTCGAAGCGATCGGATCATTTGGATCAACAAGATAAAGAGTGATCTCTCCTGAGTATGCATCGACCACTGCCTTGACACTGTTACGCACATAGTTGAAGGATGCGTTCAGCCCAGACCCAGGAGTGAGTTGTGAAACATTGGCAGATTGAGCATTTGGATAACGGCTCGTTGTTGTAAACGCATCCAACACCCAGACAACTTTGCCATCAACTACTGCTGGGTAAGGATCAGCGTCGTAGCGCAAAAACGGCGCAATCTTTTCCACTCGATCTTTGATATTACGAACCCACATCAAACGAGATTCGGGGGTAACAAGTCCCGATCCGAACAAGTTGTACTCACCAAAATGAACCGCAAAAGCTGCACGACGCAATGTCGACGAAAGCGCGACACCACCCGTTGACTGATACGCCTCAGGTTTGAGATCAGGACATGCTTGTTCTGTTTGCTTTGTGGAAACAATCGCGTAGTCATTCAGGCCTTCGCCTACATACAACTGTGGACGCGTAATGCCTAGATCGACATATGTTGGTCGACCATCAGTGGTAACACGACTCGCAGGTGCTGCCACTA
>CAINTF010000078.1 GCA_903853285.1 uncultured Acidimicrobium sp.
ATGAGCTCGATGAAGCCAGCAGTGTGTTGTACGCATGCAAGCTGATTGAAGTTGTTCCTGGAATTGGAAAAGTCAAAGCACGACATTTATTGGCACGCATGAATGTGAGCGAGACAGAACAAACTGGCAACTTGAGTGTTGACCAGAGAAGCAAACTTGCGCAGTTGATCGCAAAAGAATTGGTTTCGTCATGACTTCCGCGGCTAAGTCATTAACCATTGTCGTTTCTGGTCCAGGTGGTGTTGGAAAGAGCACGATCGTTGAAGAGCTTGTGAAGCGCGATGATCGCTTGTGGTTGAGTCGGTCATGGACTACACGCGAGCGCCGTGAAGGCGAACAGCAGGATGCATACAAGTTTGTTACTCATGAACAATTTCGCGAACACATTTCAGCTGGTGGGTTTTTGGAGTGGACTGAATTTTTGGGAAATTTATATGGCACTCCAATGCCAAAAGCACCAGATGGCAAAGACATAGTTCTCGAAATCGAAGTGGATGGTGCGCAGCAGGTGAAACGACTGCACAGCGATGCGCTGTTGTTGTTTGTGTTGCCACCGACACGAGAAGAACAAAAGGCCCGATTGGTTGGTCGGGGGGATGCAGAGCAAAAGGTTGTTCAGCGACTTCAAAAGGCAGAAGATGAAGAGCCAATTGGTAAGGCTCTTGCCGACTATGTATTGATAAACGACGATTTGGCCGAGACCGTAACGGAAATGCTCGACCTCATAGCTCGCGAGCGAGTAAACCGCCTGAAGTAGCCAAAACGGCCATTTTGCGCCCTGTGTGCAGATACAATCAACGCTTCGGTGAGTCGCTTTGACCCCGAACCAGATCTGACCCAAAATAAATTGAAAGGCAACGCCGTGGCCACTGAAGACACCATGATGAACCCCCGTATCGAGAGCTTGATGAAGCGCACCGCATCCAAGTTTGGTCTTGTCACGTTGTCGGCACGACGCGCTCGCGAGATCAACTCGTATTTCAACCAGTTGGGCGAGGGCCTAGGAACAATGGTTCCGCCACAGGTGAGCTCAACTTCGCGCAAACCGCTTTCGATCAGTTTCGAAGAGATTGCCGCTGACAAAATCTTGAGTGTTCCATTGTCGGTGTACGAAGAGTTGGAAGCCGAATTGGATGAAGAGATGTTGGACGCAGTTGCCGACGATGTCGTCAGCGAACTCGAAGTAGTTGAAGAAGCTGTAGTAGTTGAAGCAGCCGAAGTTGTCGCTGAAGCAGCTGAAGTTGCTGCTGAAGCTGAAGTAGCAGCCGAGTAACTCTCACTTAGCTGAGTTTCAACTCGCACTGGTTCTGATGAATTTGCTCACCGGCAAACACATTGTTCTTGGTGTTTGCGGCGGCATAGCCGCATACAAGTCAGTTGAGTTGTGTCGCTTGTTGGTAGATGCAGGTGCGCATGTTGCACCAATCATGACCAGTGATGCTGAGCATTTCATAGGCAAGGTCACACTCTCGGCGCTTGCTTCTGAACCAGTACACACAACATTGTGGGATGATGCGGATCCGATACCGCACACGCGTCTCGGACAACGTGCAGATTTAATTGTTGTTGCACCAACTACGGCTCGCGTACTCGGAGCGTATGCCGCAGGTATTTCGAGTGACCTTTTAACTGCAACTCTGATTGCAACTCGCGCACCCGTACTTGTGTGTCCAGCAATGCATACCGAAATGTGGGAGCACCCTGCGGTGCAAGAAAATATTGCGACTCTCCGTCGTCGTGGTGTCAATGTATTGGATCCAGAATCTGGTCGATTGGCTGGTGGCGATATCGGAGCGGGTCGACTTGCTGATCCGCAGCGCATCTTTGATGAGATCGTGCAACTTCTGACCCCGGGTGATTTGTATGGAACGCATGTTGTTGTGACCGCGGGAGGCACTCGCGAACCAATTGATGCAGTGCGCGTGATTGCCAATCGTTCGAGTGGCAAGCAGGGTTATGCGATTGCTGCAGAGGCCAATGCCCGCGGCGCAAAAGTCACGCTCATCTCGACCGTTGAACTTGCAGTTCCGTTCGGTGTCACATTGATCGCAGTTGAGACAGCGCAACAGATGCAGGATGCAGTGAATTTGAGCGCACAGCAAGCCGATGTTGTGGTCATGGCAGCTGCGGTTGCCGACATGCGACCAGTAGTTTCATCCACTTCAAAAATGAAGAAGAACCCTGCGACTGGAGTAATCGATGGTCTGGAAAGTATTGCTCTTGAGGCAACTCCCGACATCCTCGCGGGTTTGGGTGCGTCAAAACGTCCTGGCCAAGTATTGGTTGGCTTTGCGGCCGAGACGGAGAATCTCGTTGCGAATGCTCAGGCCAAATTGCAGCGTAAAAATGTCGACTTGATTGTTGCTAACAATGTTGCTGATGCCGGGGTCGGCTTCGGTCATGAAACGAATGCGGTAACACTGGTTACGAGCAGGGCTGAGCCTGTTGAGGTTGGGCTGACAGATAAGCGTTCTATTGCCAAATCGGTAATGGATGCGGTAGTCCTAATCCGTAGCCACTCGACCCACTAGTCTCGTCACGAACTATCTACTAAGGAGCAACGTTGAAGAATTTCACATTTACCTCTGAAAGCGTCACCGAGGGTCACCCGGACAAGATGGCGGACCAGGTATCCGACGCGGTACTCGACGCGATTCTCGCAGAAGACCCACAAGGTCGCGTTGCGTGTGAAACGCTCCTCACCACAGGTTTGTGTGTCGTTGCTGGAGAAATCACAACGTCTGCATATGTTGATATTCCAAAGTTGGCTCGTGAAGTAATCAAAGACATTGGTTATGACAACGCGTTGTACGGCTTTGATGGCAACACATGTGGCGTGATCGTCTCAATTGATGAGCAAAGCTCCAACATTGCACAAGGCGTAGACAAATCTGAAGAGTCACGTGCTGGCAAAAGCGGCGAAGACATTCTTAATAGTCAGGGAGCCGGCGACCAAGGAATGATGTTTGGTTACGCGTGTGATGACACTCCAGAGTTGATGCCATTGCCGATTTGGCTTGCACACCGTATGGCCGAGAAGTTGGCTGAGGTGCGAAAGTCGGGTGCAATTCCTTACTTGCGTCCAGACGGCAAAACCCAGGTCACCTTCGAGTATGAGAACGGCAAGCCAGTTCGTTTGTCGACCGTATTGATCTCGACTCAGCACGCCGATGGAACGCCGCGCGACACAGTGATTCGTCCAGACTTGATCGAACAAGTTATTCGTCCAGTTATCCCTGCACAGTTTGCAAACGACAAGTACGCAGTGCACGTCAACCCAACAGGCGAGTTCGTCAAGGGCGGACCACATGCAGATACAGGTTTGACAGGTCGCAAGATCATCGTTGACACATACGGTGGTATGGGTCGTCACGGTGGTGGTGCATTCAGCGGCAAAGATCCATCAAAGGTTGATCGCTCGGCCGCTTACGCAGCGCGTTGGGTTGCCAAGCACGTTGTTGCCTCTGGTGCAGCAACACGTTGTGAAGTGCAAGTGGCATACGCCATTGGCATGGCTCAACCAATCAGCATCTTGGTCGAGACTTTCGGAACCAGCGTTGTTAATGAGGAGCTCATTGAAGACGCAGTTCGTTCAGTGTTCGATCTTCGACCAGCAGCGATTTTGCGTGATCTTGATTTGAAGCGTCCGATCTATCGTAAGACCGCCGCATATGGTCACTTCGGCAGACAAGACCCAGAATTCACATGGGAGACATTGTCGCGCTTGAAGGAATTCAAAGCCGCAGTCAAACTCTGATCAGTCGTGATGCCGTGGCGGTAATCGCGCGCATCGTTCCTGATGTAACTGGCGTTGACAAGGTTTTTGATTATCTCGTGCCCGAGGAGCTTGTCGGCAATATTTGTGTAGGGGATCGAGTTCGTATTCCCCTGCACAACCGCAATGTTGCGGGCTGGGTGTTGCAACTTGGGGATACGACAACGCAGTTTTCGAATGTTGTCGAGAGCCGACTGCTGTCGGTTATCAAAATTTTGGGCAAGGGACCGTCCCAAGAAGTAGTGGATCTTGCGCGTTGGGCTGCTCACATGTGGGTTGGGCGTCTTCGTGCATTTTTTGTTGCTGCTTCTCCTGCGACGCTGGTTGCGACTTTGCCTGGTTCGCGTTACACGCAAGTATCAATGCGTAAGAATTTTGATGTTGATCCACAAGTGAGTGATGCAATAAGTGGGGATGGTGTTTCTGTTCTGCGCAGAGGCCCGGCTTGTAGCCCGCGATCGTTGGTGCTTACAGCTGCCTCGCATGGTCCAGTGCTCGTAATCATTCCGACAATAAATCGTGCTCGTCTCATGGCAGCGTCATTGCGTGAGTTCGGACTCAGCGTTGCGGTGATGCCAGGGGACTGGGCGATTGCGGCTGGCGGAGTTGATGTGGTGATTGGGGCTCGCTCTGCAGTTTGGTCGAGCGTGCCATTGTTGAAGAGCATCATCGTTATTGACGAGCATGATGATTCGCTGCAAGAAGAGCGTTCACCCTCGTGGCATGCCCGAGATATTGCAGTACAGCGTGCCAAGCTGCTTGGCATTGCCTGTCTTTTGGTTTCACCTGTTCCAAGTCTTCGAGCTCTGCATGATGCATCAGGTTTAGTTGAAAGTCTGGATCCCGATACTGAGGCGAATCACTGGCCACAAATTCGGGTGGTTGACCGTCGTCTAGATGAACGCTGGTCTTCATCGTTGTTGTCATCTGATTTGATCGAGCAGTTGAGAGATCATTCGCGTCGAATCGTTTGCGTGCTCAATGTGAAGGGTCGCGCAAGGTTGCTTGCGTGTGGAAGCTGTCGTGAACTGGTGAGATGTGATGTCTGTGAGGCCGCAATGACGATGTCGGCGAGTAAACAGCTCGAATGCCCGCAGTGTGCAAACGTG
>CAINTF010000079.1 GCA_903853285.1 uncultured Acidimicrobium sp.
GACTCCGGGCTCGAGAGCAGCAGCCAATTTGCGTGTTGAGGAAAGAGGTGTGGCTGGGTCGCCTGTTGTGCCAACCACGACAATTGGGCCGGCACCCTTGCCGGTGACATCAACCTTCGTTGCCGGTTTCACCGGCCACAGCGCACACGAGTATCCGTATCCAAAGTTGGCACCAAGTCGAGGAGCGGCAGCCACAAAATTCGGTACCGCATCTTCAACCTCTTTGATGCTTGTTGAACCTGGATCATCCAAACACGAGATGGCGAGAAATGCTTCGAGCTCGTTGCCGTAGCTGCCGTCGTCTTTGCGCTGATAGTAATCGTCGTACAACTTGAGTAGGCCAGCTCCGTCACCTTGTTGTGCATCTGCCAACGCCTTTTCGAGTTGCGGCCAGTAGTAATCGGAATACATTGCTTGTGCAATCGCGGTAAATGCAACGCCTTGAGTAACTGGCGTGCGGTCGGCACTCACGACAAGTGGTTTGGCGTCGAGTGCGAGAAGAAGCGAGTCGAAAGCAGCCTCTGATTTGCCGCCGTTATAAAACTCACATGCCTTGTTTTTGCTACACGCTGCGAGAAATGTCGTGAGCTGACCTTCGAAACCCTTGGCTTGCGACATGCCTTCTTCGACAGATGTTGCATGGGGATCAACTGCTCCATCCAACACGGCTGCGCGCACGGTTTGTGGAAACATTGTTGCCCAAGTTGCGCCGAGTTCTGACCCGTACGAAAAACCAAAATAGGAAATCTTGTCTTCACCCAATGCTTGGCGAATGCTGTTCATATCAGTTGCGCTTGCTTGCGTCGATATATAGGGGAGAATTTCTCCCGAGTTAGCCATGCACTCGTCGTTAAACGCTTGCGATGCATCGATGAGTGCCTGATTTTCCTCTGGAGTTTCAGGGGGTGAGTCGATCCCGAAGTATTGGTCGTAGTCGTCGACGCAATCAACTGCAGGAGTGCTCTTGCCAGTACCTCGTGGGTCCCATGCGATGACGTCAAAGTGGTCAGTGAGATCGGTACTGAAATAGTAGGAAGCATCATCAGCGAGTGAACTTCCACCAAAGCCTGGGCCACCCGGGTTGACCATCATTGAACCAATGCGAAGCGAAGGGTTTGTGGCAGGTCGCAACTTGACATACAACGTAAATGTGCCAGCGCTTGGATTGTTGTAGTCGTACGGAACGTCAAGCGTGCTGCACTGGACCGCGGTAGTCGATGCAGAATCGTCGCAGGCTTTCCAAACAAAACTTGCTGGCACAAACGGAGCCGCACTGGTAGTTGGTGCAGAGTCGGTTGAGTCCGAACTGGTTGCACTACTTGAACCACAGCTGGCAAGCACAAGCAATGCCGTAATAACTGCAACGCGAGTGAATTTGTGAACGAGATGAGAGCGAAAATGCATTGCTTCAGCCTAGAAGACGAGGCGAGTACCACACGGCGAAAGGAACAGAGTTGCCTTAGCCTGACATCATGCGAATGGGCCCACACCACCTGATACCTGGTGATAAATCGGCAATTGCGGGCACGAAAGTGAACCGTTCATCAATGCGCAGAGTAGTGGTATTTGCTCGACCATATTCAAGCTCGATCATTGGGTTTCTGATTTCGATTCTTGTTGCCGCCGCAATTGCACTCATTCCCCCGCTGTTATTTCGCACCATCGTTGACACAGCCATTCCTGCCGGCGACAAACGACGCATTGTCGTTCTCACAATTATTTTGGTTGTCGTTGCGATGGGCGACGCAATTCTGTCGATC
>CAINTF010000080.1 GCA_903853285.1 uncultured Acidimicrobium sp.
GCTGCGGGTGGCGTTACCGACACCCGTGCTGCAGCACACTAAGCACTAAACCAGAAAGCTTTAAGGGTGCAGCCCTCGCATGCGATGAGCATCGGCGATTGTCTTGACGCCCAAAACTGTTGCTGCTAATCGGTTTGGTAATTTCGTTTCTTGGGTAAATGCATAGAAGCGCTCAAATGCAGCCCGCATCAAGTCGATGACTCGTGCGTTCACTTCGTCTTCATCCCATGTGAGGTGAGCAAAGTTTTGGCACTGTTCAAGGTATGAACAAGTAACACCACCGGCATTGGCATATACGTCGGGAATGACGATGACGCCCTTGTCGGCCAGGATGAGGTCAGCTGTTGGAGTGAGCGGACCATTAGCGCCCTCAACAACGAGCTTTGCTTTCATGCTGTTTGCTTCTGCTTCGCCAACTGCTTCACCAAGTGCACATGGCATCACGATGTCGCAGTCAAGACCAAATACTGCTGCTGAACCGGCAATGCCTCTTGCTACTACTTCACCCACACCTGTGTCGCACACACTTCGGGCACCTTCTCGCATTGCTTTATCAATCTTTGCAAGATCTAATCCGCTATCGGAATGAATAGTTCCACCAACGTCAGAGAGTCCAACAATCAAAGCGCCACGAGCAGAAGCGAGTCGTGCAGCCCACGAGCCAACTTGTCCATAACCCTGAATAGCGATCTTTTTCCCCGCTAGTGAAGTTCCCATTTTGCCAAGCATGAGTGCGGCAGCTTCAACAACACCACGACCAGTTGACGATTCACGACCGAGCGATCCACCGAGTTCAATTGGTTTGCCAGTGACAACTCCAGGCGTTGCATGACCAACACCTGTTGAGTATTGGTCCATGATCCACGCCATGATCTGCGAGTTGGTACCTACGTCTGGTGCTGGAACGTCGCGGTCCGGACCAAGAAACGAAGCAATCTCAGAAACATATCGGCGTGTGATGCGCTCAATCTCGCCAATTGAATATTGCTTTGGGTCGAACCTCACGCCACCTTTTGCGCCACCGAGTGGCAGGTTGGCAATTGCGGTCTTGAGCGACATACCAATAGCGAGTGCAACCACTTCATCACGGCTTACTTCGTGGTGATAACGAATTCCACCCTTGGCAGGGCCGCGAGTGGTGTTGTGATGCACACGCCATCCAACAAGTTGGTCACGTGATCCGTCGTCGCGTCGAAATGGGATCGCCACTTCAATGATTCGTCTTGGCGTAACTATCGTCTCGATCAAGCCATCTTCCAAATTCAGCCACTCGCCAGCCTCACGAACACGAAGTTCGGCTGCTTCGAGTGCTGAGTAGGTCTTATATGACGCCATTGTCATACTGTTCCTTTCAGCAACGTTGCTTTGTACAGACTAGATCAATTGGCCTGCCCTGGGTGTCAAGACCTTTGAGATGGGTTATTGTTTCGCCGAGGGGGTAGTTGTGGGGGCACAAATTCCGGGGGTTATTGGCGACGTCGATGCGAAGTGGTTGAAGAGCGAATTGGGTTGGGATGTCGACTCAATGGATGTGCAGCAAATTGGTTCAGGCATCGGGGTGTCAAGCGCGTTATACCGCTGTGTGTTGAGTGGACCGAATTGCCCATCATCGGTAGTGGTGAAGTTGCCAGCACTTGACGAAGCCGCGGTATTCACGAGCACGATGTTGCGCATGTATATACGAGAGGCAAACTTTTTTGGTTCGCTTTGTAATGAAATGCCTATTGACGTGCCGGTGGCGTACTTAGCGCGTGTTGATGAAGCAACGAGCCAGTTCATTGTGGTCATGGAAGATTTAGGCGGAATGCGAATCGTTGATCAAAACGAAGGCATGTCGATGA
>CAINTF010000081.1 GCA_903853285.1 uncultured Acidimicrobium sp.
ATGCAACTGGCAAAGATGTGATTTTGGAAGCGAGTGGTGGACTTACGCTGGAATCAGTGGCGGCTGTTGGTGCCACTGGTGTGCGTTACATCTCGGTTGGCGCACTTACGCACTCTGCCAAAGTGCTCGACATCGGTCTAGATCTATAGCAGTTTTTACAGCAAAGATTTTGAGCGTTGGTGAACGCTCGTGATTGCCGCGAGCAACATAGGTACATACGTACGGTGATCGGTATAGACGGCGTTGTGTGCGCCATCAATAAAGTGTGCATCCACATCGTCAAGTAAATCGATAAGTCGTTGCTGGCGATCAACTGCAACAACCTGATCCTTGGTGGTGATGACTACCGACGCAGGTACATCGACGTCTTTGAGCCATGACGTTGAATCGAAGTTGCCGATCGCACTACCTGCTTCAATGATCTTGCGCCAGTCATGCGAAGCCATTTGCTCAATGGCCCATGGTTCGAGACCTTCACCTTTGCGTTGCATATACAACTGTTCGGTAAGCCATTCAATTGTCTGTTTTGGAGTCAGACGCGCAAGTGCTGCCAGCCCGGTGAGACCTAGGAACGACAGTCGCTCCTCGCGCGACACCGCAAAACTTGCTGCTGTGGAGCAGAGCACGAGTCCACGCACTCGAGATTCATGACGCTTCCAGACCAACTGGGCAATGGTGCCACCCATGGAATAGCCGACAGGAATAAATGTATTAATGCCGAGCACATCGGCAATCGCCGCAACGTCATCAGCGCAGTCTTCTAAACGGAACGGACTTTTTGAATTAATTCCTTTGCCATGACCGCGATGATCTGGTGCAATGATTCGAAAATGTTCGCCGAGAGTGTCGAATGCTGTGAACCAATTGAGATCTGCAGTTGCTGTCCAGCCGTGCAAGAGGAAAATTGTTGGAGCACCAGGTGGACCCTGCACCTCACGAATAAAAGTTTGACCACGGCCCGGTAACTCGAGCGCACGACCTGGAGGGAGTGACATTGTGTGTGAGTTAAAACTTTCTACTGTGCTGATTCTGTATCGAGCACTTTGACTTTAAGTTTGCCGTTTGGTGCGTCGTAAGAAACAGTTGCACCTTTTTTTGATCCGAGCAAACTTGAACCGAGAGGCGAGCTCGGGCTCATCACGCTGACATCGCCAGCCTCTGGTCGCTCTTCAACATGACCGATCAAATAACGCTCTGCGTCGGAGTCTGCATCACCGTCGTACACGATTGTGACGATGGTGCCAAGACCAACCACACCGTCCGGTGCTGGCGGAATGATTTCGGCATCCTCAAGAAATGATTCGATCTGGCGAATACGACCCTCCATGTGGCCCTGCTCGTCTTTGGCTGCGTGGTAGTCACCATTTTCTTTAAGGTCGCCCATTTCTCGGGCTCGCTCAATTTTGTCTGCAACTTGAATGCGCCCACGAGTGGTGAGATCGGTGAATTCAGCAGTTAAGCGGTCATGGGCCGCCTGAGAAAGTTGGTGCTTTGCCATGCGCACAAAGGTTAGCGGTGCGTATTGCGCCCTACGATATAGGGGGTATGGCGACCTCAAAAACAACAACATCATCTGGCAAGAAGCATCGCATTGCAGTCATTGGTGGTGACGGCATTGGCCCAGAAGTCGTGATTGAGGCGCTCAAAGTATTGCGTGCTGCAGGTGCGCAACTTGAGACAACTGATTTTGATTTGGGTGGCGCGCGGTATTTGCGCGACGGCGAAGTGTTGTCGGACGAGACACTCGCACAGTTGCGCAATTTTGATGCCATCTTGCTCGGTGCTGTGGGTACGCCTGGCGTGCCACCTGGCGTGATTGAGCGCGGTCTATTGCTCAAGATGCGTTTTGAGTTGGACTTGTACATCAACCGCCGTCCATTTGCAGGCACGGCACCCGGACACACAACGCCGCATGACTTTATTGTGATTCGTGAAAACACCGAAGGGCCATATGTCGGTGAAGGTGGCGTGTTGCGTAAAGGAACGCCACAAGAAGTTGCAACACAGGGAAGCGTAAATACTGCGCACGGTGTAGAGCGCTGCGTGCGCTACGCATTTGAGTTGGCTGCAACACGTACTCGCAAACATCTCACATTGGTACACAAGACAAATGTGCTCACCTTTGCTGGTGATTTGTGGCAGCGCACATTTGATCGAGTTGCAAAAGAGTTTCCTCAAGTTGCAACCGCATACAACCACGTAGATGCTGCTTGCATTTATTTCGTGCAGGATCCACATCGTTACGACGTGATTGTTACCGACAACTTGTTTGGCGACATTCTCACCGACTTGGGTGGAGCAGTGAGTGGCGGCATCGGTATCGCATCGTCTGCAAATCTCAATCCAGCCGGCACAGGGCCATCGATGTTTGAGCCCGTGCACGGCTCAGCACCCGACATCGTTGGCACGGGCAAAGCCAACCCGGTTGCGGCAATTCTGTCGGCTGCGCACATGCTTGAATTTTTAGGCGAAAACGCAATGGCTGAGCGAGTGCGTGCTGCTTGCCAAGCACCAGCAAATGGCTCAACAAGTCAAATGGGTGACGAAATTAGTGCCAGAGTGGCCAAATAAGAGCGATAGTTTAGAACGACGTTTCGGTAACTGAACACAAACGAGGAACATATGCCAATTACGACAACACCAAAAATCTGGATGAACGGCAAGCTTGTCGATTGGGACAAAGCACAAGTACATGTGTTGACGCACACGTTGCATTACGGCACCGGAGTATTCGAAGGTATTCGTGCATACGAGACAAAGAATGGTCCAGCAATTTTCCGACTCACCGACCACATCAAGCGTTTGTACAACTCGGCGAAGATCATGGGCATGGACATGCCGTACTCCGTTGAAGAAATTGTTCAAGCAACAAAAGACACAGTGAAGTCGACTGGATTGCCAGCCTGCTACATCCGCCCACTTGCGTATTACGGATATGGCGAAATGGGATTGAATACGTTGCCCTGCAAAGTTGACATTGCTATTGCCTGCTGGCCGTGGGGTGCCTACTTGGGTGATGATGCAGTGGAAAAAGGTGTGCGCATGAAAGTTTCTTCATGGACACGCCACGATCACAACACAATGCCACCTGCTGCAAAAACTGTGGGCAACTACGTCAACTCGACTTTGGCAAAAGTAGAAGCGCTTAAGGCCGGATACGACGAG
>CAINTF010000082.1 GCA_903853285.1 uncultured Acidimicrobium sp.
GCACCAATTGCATTGGCGACTTTGGCAATTCCTTCGAGGTCATCGACTACGCCAACATTTGTTGTTCCTGCTGTTGCAACAATGGCGCAGATTCGTTGCAATTCGGATTCACTGAGCGATGACAAGAACCTCTGCATCGCTACTCCATCAGTACGACCCCGCTGATCGGCTGGCACTTTGAGAACATCTGCGTCCATCACTTTTGCAGCTTGCTCCACAGACGAATGCGAACCGCCCGAGGCGATGATTAGCGGACGTGTGCGATCGAGCGCGCCACCTGCCCGATGACGCCAACGCCAACGAGCTGCAATAAGTGCCGACAAGTTGCCTGCTGTTCCACCAGCAACGAATACTCCACCGGACTCTGCTGGCATACCCGCTAAATCGGAGACCCATTTGATCGCTTGATTTTCCGCGTACACGGCACCAGCGCCTTCGAGCCATGAACCTGCATAAATATTGGACGAGGCAACAACCAAGTCGAATAACACCGAGCTTTCAGTAGGAGCACCGGGAACAAACGACAGAAATAACGGGTGATCAACGCTGATGCAAGAGGGCGCGAGTTCGTCGACAAACTCACGCAACACATCTAGACCATTACGACCCTCAGGTTTAATGGTTTGCCCAACGATTTGTTGCAGTTCACTCAGCGTGTACGGCTTGTCGAGCGGGGGCGGATCCATCTTGACGCGCTCCATTGCATACTTGACGATTGCGATAGCTAACTCAGCACTTTCTTCATCGTAAAAGTGCATTAACTGTGGTTTCGAAATATCGCTCATGAGTTGTTGCTTACTTGCCCATTGCTTTGCGGACAACATCTCGTGTTGGCAGCGACGGAACTGCGCCATGATTAGTCGTTGCGAGTGCACCAGCAACTGCGCCCACAGATGCGGCGTCGCTAATAGTTGCTCCTCGCGCAAGCTCGGCGCTCAACGCACCAATGAACGCGTCCCCAGCACCAACCGTGTCAACTGCAACAACTTTGTGCGGAGCAATGTTTGTCTCAGATGATGCGGTATTGATTACTGCCCCGTTTTCACCCAGTGTTGTCACCACCGTCGCCACGCCTGCCGCAAGTAACGCCTGAGTGCCACCACAGGCCGCAGACTCTGTCTCGTTCGGCACAATCACATCAACAAGCGACAAGACCTCTTCAGTCAACGACTTATACGGCGCTGGATTCAGCACCGTGATCGCCCCACTCTTTCGTGCCGCAGTAAGTGCAGCAGCCACAGTTGCAAGAGGTATCTCGAGCTGCATCAGTAGAACATGCGAAGTTGGAAGTTGTAGAGGATTCTGCGCAATACCCACTTGCGTGTTGGCACCAGAAACTACAACTATTTCATTTTCACCACGACTATCGACATTGATAAACGCTCGTCCGGTCGGCATATCGACTACGCGCAACATTGACGTGTCGATCCCCTCGTCTTCAAGCACTCCGCGCAGAAAAACGCCTGCATCATCGTTGCCCACGCAGCCAACAAATGCGGGTCGAGCACACATGCGAGCGCAAGCCACTGCCTGGTTTACGCCTTTGCCACCAGCGTGTTCGGCATAGCTCTGAGCAACGATGGTTTCGCCAGGCTTAGGAAGATGATCCAGCGTTGCGACCAAGTCAAGATTGGCGCTACCCACAACCACTACGTCAAAAGCAACATCGTGGCCGGTCGTATTCATCTCTCTACTGTGGCACATCACTGAGCCGGAACAGAAGAAAGCAGGCAAACAACTAGAGTCTTTCGGATGACATCTTCCAGTCCAATTTCAATGATTATCGACTGCGACCCAGGTCACGATGATGCGATGGCACTCGTAGTGGCTGCTCGGCACGCCAATGTGCTCGGAGTAACGACAGTTGCTGGCAACGCGCCAATTAGTGCGACAACACGCAATGCTCGCATCGTGCTCGACATGATTGGGTCGACCGCGCCATTGCACCAAGGTGCACACCGACCTCTCGTTGCGCCACCCCGAGATGCTTCATACGTTCACGGCAAGAGTGGTCTTGACGGAGCGGACTTGCCTGAACCTTCTGGCCCAGCAGATTCTGAAGATGCAGTTGGCTTCATTATCGATACCTGTCGTGCAACTGAAGGTGTGTGGTTAGTACCTACGGGCCCATTAACCAACATCGCACTTGCGCTTCGCAGTGCACCCGACATTGCGCGCCGCATTGCAGGTATCTCACTCATGGGCGGTGGCTCATTTGGAAACCGCAGTGCCGCAGCCGAGTTCAATATTTGGGCCGACCCCGAAGCAGCAGCAATGGTCTTTGAATACGGCGGCAAATTGATCATGAGCGGTCTTGATGTGACACACAAGTTGCAGGCAACCCCTCAGCGCATCGACAAAGTACGCGCACTCTCAGGGCATCTTGCTTCTGTGCTTGCCGATCTGTTTGTGTTTTTCTCCGATGTGTACGTAAAGCGTCACGACAACATGCAAGGCGGTGCAGTGCACGATCCGTGCGCAGTCCTCGCCCTCACACATCCACAATTATTTACAACCAAGCCCCAACATGTTGTCGTTGAACTCAATGGCGAGCACACTCGCGGTATGACGATGATCGATCAGCGTGGACTTATTGAACGCCTCAACCCAAACTGTGAAGTGGTCTGGGATGTGCAGGCCGAAGCAGCCTTTGACGTAATTGTTGAGGCCATCGGCCACTATTCGAAGTAGTTACTTGCTCCAGCTCATCAATTTTTCGACATCGCTGAAGTCAAAAGGATCAGAGCAGGTCAAAATAATGTGTTCTGCACCGACCTCTTTGTATTGAGCGAAAATTTCAGGTGTCACTTCTTTGGGATAGATGGCAACCGTTCGCTCGATCTCGCGTGGATTACGACCGACCTTTGCACACCATTCATCCAGAATCTTGATCTTGTTGCCATAGCTCTCTGGCGGGCCAAAGTAGTTGTACTGATTGGCATGCTCTGCAACAAGACGCAACGTAAATTTCTCGCCACCCCCACCAATCATGATTGGGATAGTGCCATTGACTGGCTGCGGGTTGAGTTTTGCCAAACGTGACTTGATGACTGGCAATCCAGCCTCGAGCAACTTGAGTCGTTCAATAGCTGTTCCAAAGTGATAGCCGTACTCGGTGTAGTCACGCTCGAACCAACCTGAACCAACACCCAGCACAAACCGGCCGTTGCTGATGTGATCAATCGTGCGTGCCATGTCGGCAAGCAGTTGCGGATTGCGATAGGTGAAACACGAAACAAGTGCGCCGATTTGCGCATGGCAGGTATCTGCAGCCATTGCAGCGAGCAACGAGTAGCACTCAAAGTGTGTGGCTTCAGGATCACCCGACAGAGGATAAAAGTGATCCCATGTCCAAATGCTGTCGACACCCATTGCGTCGACTGTCTTCCATGCCTTGCGAAGTTCTGGAATTGAGGTTGCTTGTGGCCAGAGTTGAACACCAATTTTCATTTGAAAATCTCTTTCGTTTAATTAAATGAATTTTTTGAGAATTGCAAACTTGCGCCTGGTGTATGGCGGATACGCGAGTGGCGCATCTACGCGAGTCGAGCGCTTAAGCACTGGTTTGAGATGTTGGAACGTGTCCACCCCAGCGCGACCGTGATACGCGCCCATGCCGCTCTCGCCTACCCCACCAAATGGCAAGAATGGACCTGTCATGTGGAAAATCGTTCCGTTCACCGTGACACCGCCCGAAGTTGTACTCGATACGACCTTGTCATTCACCTTTTGATCTTCAGCAAAGACGTACAACGCGAGTGGATGCGAACGAGCATTGACAAAATTGATGGCTTCGTCAATTGATTCCACAGTAAGCACAGGCAAAATTGGTCCGAAAATCTCTTCTTGCATGACCGAGTCGCTGGCAGTTACATCGACCAATACTGTCGGCGCGATATAACGCTGTTGCTCATCGGTCTGACCACCAATTGCGATTTTTCCAGACGTCAACATTGCCTTCAAGCGAGAAAAGTGACGTGGTGACGAGATACGAGCGAAGTCACCACTGCGTTGCGGATCTGCACCATAAAAATCGTTTACTGACTTGCGAATCTCTTCGACCAATTTGTCGGCGATATCTGCGTGTGCCAGAACATAGTCAGGAGCGACACACGTTTGACCGGCATTCACATATTTGGCCCATGCAATTCTTCGACCTGCAATAGCAAGGTTTGCCGACTTGTCAACAATGGTTGGGCTCTTGCCACCCAACTCAAGTGTTACCGGTGTGAGGTTTTCTGCAGCAGCCCGCATCACCACACGACCAACGGTTCCGTTGCCTGTATAAAAAATGTGGTCAAACTTTTCGGCCAGCAA
>CAINTF010000083.1 GCA_903853285.1 uncultured Acidimicrobium sp.
AACTTCCGTGAAGGTCTCGAAACACTCGAGTACTTCATTGCTACGCCAGGTGCTCGTAAGGGCCTTGTAGACACTGCACTTCGTACTGCTGACTCGGGTTACTTGACCCGTCGTTTGCACGACGTCGCGCAAGAGCTCATCGTGCGCGAAGACGATTGCGGAACCACACTTGGTATCTGGGTCGACAACGTGCAAAAAGATACTGCCAATGCGCGCAGCTATCTCGAGACCAAGATCTTTGGTCGCGCGATCTTGAACGAGATTGAGATGAGCAACGGTCACGTGTACCCAAAGAACACCGTCATTGGTGACATCGAGATGGAAGCATTGCGCGACGATCCGAAGGTGACACGTATTCGTGTTCGTTCGGTACTCACATGCGACGCTGAAGTCGGTGTATGTGCAACGTGCTACGGCCGTTCACTTGCAACTGGTCAAGCAATCGAAATGGGTGAAGCAGTAGGCGTTATCGCTGCTCAGTCAATCGGTGAGCCTGGTACTCAGTTGACGATGCGTACTTTCCACACTGGTGGTGTTGCAGGAAAAGACATCGCTGGCGGTTTGCCACGCGTTGTTGAACTCTTCGAAGCACGTAACCCTCGTGGCTCGGCTCGTTTGGCTCGCGCAACTGGTGTTGTGCGAATCCTCGAAGACGACGGCAAGGGCATTCCAGTTCATGTCATCGACGACCAAGGTGTGGAGCACGAAATTGTGTTGCCAACCGGAAGCCGTTTGTTGGCAAAAGATGGAGACAGCATCAATGCTGGCGATCGCATCACTGAAGGTCCACTCGATCCAAAAGAATTGATGGAGATCAAGGGACCACGCGAAACACAGGTGTACCTCGTAGAAGAAGTACAAAAGGTGTATCGCGACCAAGGTGTATCGATTCACGACAAGCACATTGAGTTGATCGTGCGTCAGATGACCCGCCGCGTTGGTGTTCAAGAGCCAGGTGACACTGCGTTCTTGCCAGGCGAGCGAGCCGATGCAAAAGTATTCCGTGACACCAACCGTGCGATGGTCGAGGAGGGCAAGCGCCCAGCCGAAGGTCGTCCGGAGTTGATGGGAATCACCAAAGCATCACTTGCTACCGAGTCGTGGCTATCGGCCGCTTCTTTCCAAGAAACCACACGTGTTCTCACCGAAGCCGCAATTGATGGCAAGGGTGACAACTTGGTTGGTCTCAAGGAAAACATCATCATTGGTAAGTTGATCCCTGCTGGTTCAGGCATGGATCGTTACAACGCCTTCGATGTGAGCGCCCCTGACTACGTACCAATGGCTTATTACTCCAGCGCTGATGATGATCTCGAGGAAGACCCAGCCGCACTGTTGGCCCGTTTGTACGGTTCAAATGTGGCTACGGAATCCGAAGAGGGCTCAGAACTGGCTCAATAAGGGTTTTCCGCAAGGAAAGGCAGACAGGTATTGGTTGGCAGGTTGCCGTATGGCGACCAACGCCCGTAGCATTTCCCGTCTAGTTGTCGTGAGGTTTGGCTCGTCCAAAGCGTGCGATTTCTCAAGTTTTATTACATCAATGAATGCAACAGTAAAGGTAAATGCGTGCCTACTATCCAACAATTGATTCGATACGGTCGAAGCACCAAGTCGACAAAGACAAAGACCCCTGCGCTTAAGGGTTCACCACAGCGCCGCGGTGTTTGCACGCGCGTATTCACCACTACACCTAAAAAGCCAAACTCGGCTTTGCGCAAGGTAGCTCGTGTTCGTTTGACGAGCGGTGTTGAAATTACTGCTTACATTCCAGGTGAGGGCCACAACTTGCAAGAGCACTCCATCGTGCTCGTGCGCGGCGGTCGTGTTCGTGACTTGCCAGGTGTTCGTTACAAAGTTATCCGTGGAGCTCTCGACGCTGCCGGTGTAAAAGATCGCAAACAGTCCCGCAGTCGCTACGGCGCCAAGAAGAAGTAAGAAAGAACTCGGTATTTAACATGTCACGTAAAGGTCCAGCAACGCGTCGCGAGATGTCACCAGATCCGGTGTACCGCTCACTCTTGGTCACTCAGCTCGTCAACAAAGTGATGTTGCACGGCAAGAAGTCGACAGCCGAATCAATCGTTTACGAAGCAATGAAGGCAATCGAGATCAAGACTGGCACTGAGCCACTCTCCACCTTGAAGCGCGCAATTGACAACGTCAAGCCACCACTTGAAGTTCGTTCACGCCGCGTCGGTGGCGCCACATACCAAGTTCCTGTTGAAGTACGTCCACGCCGTGCAACCACACTGTCCATTCGTTGGGTAGTTGAGTACGCACGCGGTCGTCGTGAAAAAACAATGGCAGAGTGTCTCGCAGCAGAGATTCTTGATGCATCCAACGGTTTGGGTGTCTCGATGAAAAAGCGTGACGACATGCAAAAGATGGCCGAGTCGAACAAAGCATTTGCTCACTACCGCTGGTAGTCGCCAAAGAATTTCGAGAAAGAACCCCCTATGGCACAGCGTGAATATCCACTTGAGCGTTATCGCAACATCGGCATCATGGCGCACATTGATGCTGGTAAAACAACAACAACTGAGCGCGTGTTGTACTACACCGGCAAGACATACAAAATCGGTGAAGTACACGAAGGTGGCGCAGTTATGGACCACATGGTCCAGGAACAAGAGCGCGGAATCACCATCACTTCAGCTGCCACAACAGCGTTTTGGCGCAACCATCGCATCAACATCATTGACACACCTGGTCACGTGGACTTCACCATTGAAGTGGAGCGCTCATTGCGCGTTCTCGACGGTGCAGTCGCAGTTTTTGACTCGGTTGCTGGTGTAGAGCCACAAACTGAGACCGTTTGGCGCCAAGCCAACAAATACAACGTGCCTCGTATGTGTTTCATCAACAAGATGGACCGCACGGGTGCCAACTTTTATCGCACACTCGACATGATCAAAGATCGTCTCGCTGCAGTTCCTGCTGTTATTCAGTTGCCTTACGGCGCTGAAGGCAACTACAAGGGCATCATCGACATTGTCAAGATGAAGGCTGTTGTTTGGGACGGCGACGAAAAGGACTCCGCTTACAGCGACGTCGAGATTCCTGCCGAATACATGGAGAAGGCAAAGCAATACCGAGCCGAGTTGCTCGACCTGGTTGCCAGCGAAGACGAAGCGTTGATGGAGGTCTATCTCGCAACCGACGATCTGCCAGAAGCAGATTTGCGCATCGGCATTCGCAAAGGAACTCTCGCGTTTTCTTTCGTTCCAATCTTGTGCGGTTCAGCATTTAAGAACAAGGGCGTTCAGCAAATGCTCGACGCTGTTGTTGACTACATGCCGAGCCCGCTCGACATTCCGCCAACTCCTGGTCTCAAGCCAGACAGCGACGAAGCCATTACGCGCGAAGCAAACGAAACTGCTCCGTTCTCGGCGCTTGCATTCAAAATTGTTGCCGATCCATTTGGTCGTCTCACATACTTCCGCGTTTACTCGGGTTCAATCTCGAAGGGCGACGAGGTCTACAACTCGACAAAAGAAAAGCGTGAGCGCATCGGCCGTTTGTTGTTGATGCACGCAAACCAACGCGAAGACATCGACACCGCAATGGCGGGCGACATCGTCGCAGGTCTTGGATTGAAAGAAGTAACCACCGGAGACACTCTGTGCGACCGTGGCAACCCGATCATTCTTGAGCGCATGATTTTCCCAGAGCCAGTTATTCACGTTGCTATCGAACCAAAGACAAAGGTTGACCAAGACAAGTTGGGCAAAGCGCTCAAGTCATTGTCGGACGAAGACCCAACATTCCGTGTACGTACCGACGAAGAAACTGCTCAGACCGTAATTTCGGGAATGGGTGAGTTGCACTTGGAAATTCTCGTCGACCGCATGCAGCGCGAGTTTGGTGTTGATGCAACAGTTGGTAAGCCACAAGTTGCATACCGCGAAACGGTGACCAAAAAAGTAGAGACCGTTGAATACCGACACATCAAGCAGTCGGGTGGTTCGGGTCAGTTCGCAGTTGTCAAGATCGACCTCGAGTCGTCGGGCATCGGTGGCGGTTACCAGTTCGTTGACGACATCACGGGTGGCCGTATTCCTCGCGAATACATTCAGCCGGTCAACCAGGGAATCCAGTCAGCTCTCGATAACGGCGTTCTTGCCGGATACCCAACGGTCGACGTCAAAGTCACCTTGGTCGACGGCGCGTATCACGACGTGGACTCAAGCGAAATGGCGTTCAAAATTGCCGGTCAAATGGTGTTCAAAAAGGCTGCCCAGATGGCCAAGCCGATCTTGCTCGAGCCAATTATGGCCGTGGAAGTAGTGACCCCAGATGACTACATGGGCGACGTAATGGGCGATTTGTCCAGCCGCCGTGGACGCATCGAAGGCATGGAGGCCAACGGAAACGCGCAGAACATCAAGTCGCAGGTGCCACTTTCCGAAATGTTCGGATACAGTACAGACCTGCGTTCGCGCACTCAGGGTCGTGCTACTTACACGATGCAGTTCCATAGTTACCAGCAAGTCCCTGAAGTAATTGCACAAGAAATCATCAAGCGAGTACGTGGCGAATAGCCCGAACTCGAGTAATCGTCCATAATCACAGCAACCAAATCATTTCAAAATAAACAGGAGCAGTCATGTCAAAAGCAAAATTCGAGCGCAACAAGCCACACGTAAACATCGGAACGATGGGTCACATTGACCACGGCAAAACCACGCTGACCGCTGCCATCTCGACAACTTTGGCTGCAAAGGGTTTGGCAACAGCCACACCGTTTGACCAAATTGACAAAGCTCCTGAAGAGAAGGCTCGTGGTATCACGATCTCGATCGCTCACATTGAGTACGAGTCAGAGAAGCGCCACTACGCACACGTCGACATGCCAGGTCACGCTGACTACATCAAGAACATGATCACCGGTGCCGCACAGGTAGACGGAGCAATCTTGGTAGTAGCTGCAACTGACGGCCCAATGCCACAGACTCGCGAGCACGTATTGCTCGCTCGCCAAGTGGGCGTGCCATACATCGTTGTTGCTTTGAACAAAGCCGACATGGTTGACGACGCAGAGTTGCTCGACTTGGTGGAGATGGAAGTTCGTGAACTTCTTACCTCGTACGAATTCCCTGGTGAGACTGCTCCAGTAGTTCGTGTGTCAGCACTCAAGGCACTCCAAGGTGATGCCGAAGCACAAGAGCAAGTGATGAACTTGATCCGTGCATGTGACGATTTCATTCCAGAGCCAGCTCGTGAGTTTGACAAGCCATTCTTGATGCCAATTGAAGACGTGTTCACGATCACTGGTCGCGGCACTGTAGTAACTGGCAAGGTTGAGCAGGGTCGTGTGAACACCGGTGACGAAATCGAAATCGTTGGTCTCCGTGACACACAGAAGACAACTTGCACAGGTGTCGAAATGTTCCGCAAGCTTCTCGATCAGGGTCAAGCAGGCGACAACATTGGCGCACTCTTGCGCGGTACCAAGAAGGAAGACGTTGAGCGTGGCCAAGTGCTTTGTGCACCAGGCTCGATCACACCGCACACCAACTTTGAAGGTCAGGTGTACGTGTTGACGAAGGAAGAAGGCGGCCGTCACAAGCCGTTCTTCAATAACTACCGTCCACAGTTCTTCTTCCGCACCACTGACGTAACCGGCACTGTTGATTTGCCAAAGGGCACTGAAATGGTGATGCCTGGTGACAACGTGATGATGACCGTGGAATTGGGCAAGCCAATCGCCATGGACGAAGGTCTTCGTTTCGCAATCCGCGAAGGTGGACGCACCGTAGGTGCTGGCCGCGTCGTCAAGATTCTGAAATAAAGAACTGACCGGCTGACACTCATGGCATCAAGCATCCGCATCCGTCTCAAAGCGTTCGATCACCAGATCATCGACGAATCTTCAAAGAAGATCGTCGAGACTGTTGCTCGCACCAACGCGACGGTACGGGGCCCGATTCCGCTTCCTACCGATAAGCACCGTTACACGGTGATTCGTGGGCCGCACGTTGACAAAGACTCGCGTGAGCATTTTGAAATGCGCATTCACAAGCGTCTGATCGACATCATCGAGCCAAATGCCAAAACCATCGACAGCCTGCAGCGCATTGAGTTGCCTGCTGGTGTCGATATCGAAATCAAACTGCAAAACAGTTAGTTTCAGCACCCATTCAATGGGAACCGTGCTTCAAGTAAGGTGCGCGGTACATGGTTGACCGAAAGGTTGCAGTTCTTCGTGCCGATGCTTCTGGCTTAATTGGCGTTGGTCATGTCATGCGTTCACTCGCCCTGGGTGAGGCAATGCGAGATGCTGGTTTTGACGTCGTGCTTGCCTCTGTTGATCTTCCAGCAGGGATACGTGAGGAAGCGCATAAATGCGGAATCTCTGTTGTCGATTTGCAGTGTGAACCCTTTGGATCCGATGATGCTTTAGCAACACTTTCGCTCAACGGAGCAGTACTTGTTATTGACGGCTACAAATTTGAACGTGAGTTCTTTGAGATTCTTGAAAAGGGATCAAACAATTTTGTTGTCGTTGACGACAA
>CAINTF010000084.1 GCA_903853285.1 uncultured Acidimicrobium sp.
AGCAGAAGCAACCGATTTGCGTCGTCACTGGCACTACGCCTGTTGGGACAGACGTACCGTATCAACTAGATAGAAACTGTTTAGAAAATATCCTCAAGCATTTCGAGTTGCGTACCAAGCACACACGCCACATCAAAGCGCACCGTGCGAGCAATGTTTACCAATGATGCGACTGGATCACTGGATGCACGCAATGACTGACGAAAGTCTGCAGTTGCGCGACGAACTTTAAGTTGCTTGGCAGGCGTTACCGCTTCGGCTGGAGTGCCAAACGCATTGCTTGCTCGCGCCTTCACTTCACACACCACAAGCACGCTGTCTTTACATGCGACAACATCGAGTTCACCACGCTTGCATCGCCAGTTGCGAGCGACGATTACATAACCGTGTTGCTCATACCACCGCGACACCAAATCTTCTGCCCACTTGCCTCGCGCAACACGTGCAGCAGCGCTCGCCCCTAGAGATCGATTGGTGGCAGCTCTTCGATGTTGAGGTCTTTGAAACTCAACACTCTCACGCGCGGAACGAATCGGCTCGTGCGGTACATGTCCCAAACCCATGCGTCACTCAACACCACTTCCATCAACGGACGAGGTCCTTCGGACATCACCTTGACATCAACATTGTTGGCCAAATAAAAACGGCGATCTGTTTCGACGGCATATTTAAACATGCCAACAACGGCCTGATACTCCTGTGCGAGCTGCAGTTCGCGCTCTGCCTCGAAGTTTTCGAGATCGTCTGTGTTCAATGTGTATTCGAGAGTCTCGAATGTGACGATTACTGGTCGTCGCGCTTTTCGCGAACCTTGGCAGCCTTGCCGGTGCGCTCGCGCAAGTAATTGAGCTTGGCACGACGAACGTCGCCGCGCTTCAGAATCTCGAGCTTGGCAACCGATGGGCTGTGCACTGGGAATGTGCGCTCTACTCCTACGCCGTAGGACAACTTGCGAACTGTGTACGACTCGGCAATGCCTGAGCCAGTGATCTTGGTGACGTTGCCCTGAAACATCTGAATACGCTCTTTGCCACCTTCAACAACGCGTACGTGCACTTTCACTTCATCGCCAGGACCCATCTTTGGAATGTCGGTGCGCTTGAACTGATTGTCGACGATGTCGGTGGTCTTCATGGGGTATGTCCTGTTCAGATAGTGAAGTTAGAAGGATACGGGCTTGGCGGGAACTCTTCCAACAAGCGTTGCTCGTCTTTCGTGATTCCTCCGCGTAATTCGACCAAATCTGGGCGTTTTGCCAGGGTCCGATGAAGGGCCTGAGCGCGTCTCCAGCGCTCTATTTGAGCGTGATTTCCGTTGCGCAGCACCTCTGGCACCTGCCAGCCTCGAAACTCAGCAGGACGCGTGTAATGCGGCTCTTCCAGCAAACCAGATGCACCAAAACTCTCGGTTATCGGCGACATCGCGTTGCCCATAACACCTGGGAGCAAACGAGTGACTGCCTCAATGATGAGGCACGCCCCCACTTCGCCACCGGCGAGCACAACATCGCCCACAGAAACTTCTTCGTCAACCAAGTGTTCGCGAATGCGGTGATCGACACCTTCGTACCTGCCGCACAACAGACTGAAGCCATCAAGGCTTGCAAGCTTGTTTGCAAATGCTTGATCAAATGGTTTGCCGCCTGGCGACAACAACAGAAGCGGACGCGGTGCACCCGATTTTTCGAACGATTCAAATACTGGTTCGGCGCGCAGCACCATGCCGGCACCTCCGCCAAATGGTGCGTCGTCTACCGAATGATGTACGTCGGTTGTGTGCTCTCGCAAGTCGTGGGAACGCACATCGACCAATTTTTCATTGCGTGCTCGACCGAGCAAACTCTCTGAGCAGAAGTTGTCGACCAACTGTGGGAACAGTGTGAATACGTCAATTCTCATGATTCTTCACCAGAATCAAAATCAAGATCAAACAAACCTGCTGGTGGATCGATTGTGATGCAACCATCAATGTTGGAAACAATGAATGGCGTTGGCACGAGCGCACCAGATTCGAGTTCCATAATCGGGTGAGCAGGGTTGTCAATCACTGCAACGCACACGCCGTAATCGTTTCCTTGTGTGTCGACAACTGCTGACCCAACCATCTCATGCACCCACACCACTGACGGATCGTCAATTGGATAGCCGTACACATCAGAGTTTGTGAGACGCTCGGCAATGTTGC
>CAINTF010000085.1 GCA_903853285.1 uncultured Acidimicrobium sp.
GCAAACTCAAATACACAAATGCACCGACAATCAGTGGCATCCAATATAGTGCAAATCGGTAACACAATACTCCAACGGAAGCGACACTTCGTGTTAAGCCAAATCCAACGAGAGTTGGAATGTAAATACCTTCAACGATGCCAAGCCCACCAGGCGTTATCGGCACAACTGCCATGATGTTGGCAAGTCCGAATGCAACGATCAATCCCCGAAAGTCAACATGAGCGCCAAACGCAAGCAAGAACACCCACAGTGCTGCCATGTCGAGCAACCAATTGAGAAGTGCCCAAATAAACACTCGCTCTTTTAACCCACGCTCTCGTGCGAGACCTTGCAAACGAAAACCTAGTTGACGCAATACCTCGGCAGCATTGTCTGGATCCATCCGCAACTTTGTTGCAATCCATTTGATGCTTCTCTCGGCTCGACCTTGCCCGTCGATCAAACCAACGACAAGTCCTGTAGCAACCAACATCAAAATCACTCCAACAAGAGCAGCAGATCCGTAAGCGGCATTCACACCGCGTCCAGGAATGGATGCAATCAACCCAACCCACAGCACAAGATTCAGTACGACTGCCGATCCGAGCCCTGCTGTTGCCAGAGCGAAGCCCGCGTCTGGCCCAGGCACTCCTGAACTTGTGAGCAACTTGAAACCAAGTGCGCTGCTTGCTGCGTTACCAGCCGGCAAAACCTGACTCACCGACTTGGTGCTCAACTGAATACGAAAGAGTCGCCAAATTGAAATTGAGTGACGGGATTCACCGAGAGCTACGTGAGTCAATAATGAGTACGCAAACAATGCGGCAAATTCAAGACCAAGCCCCAACAACAGCAAACTTGGCCGCACTTGAGACAGCTCAGTAAATGCTTTGCCAAAGCCAGGTATGAGGGGCAAGACGAAAAAATAGATGATGATTGCAAATATCAACCATTTGAGTGCCACGAGGGTCGACTTCAGTCCGCTCGGGATTGCCATTGGTAAATCGTAGGTGCTGAACGTGCCCGAGTTGTGCCTCTGACCCAAAATGTAACTAGCGTTTAGCGCATGTCAAGCACAAGCGATCTCGCCCAAGCGGCGCAAGCAATTGAAAAGGCCAAAAAAGTTGTCGCGACCGGTGTCGCGCATCTTGCAACTACTGGTGGACCTGATGTTCATCAACAACTTGCATACGATCTTGCACACTCTGCCGCTGCAGTAGAAACTGCGCGTTCAATGCTCGACTACGGATCAAAGGGTGAGACCGAAGCACTTCTCACTTGCGCATTCACTGCCGACATGATTTTTGAAGTTTCATCTCGCCTCTTGGGCAGAGAGCACCTGTGGGGCATAGAGCCGCACCCACTCGAGGGTGCATACGACTTCATGGCAACATTTCGCGATCCAGTATTTGTCGCGTCACTTGCAGAGAAGCCTGGACCACGACATCTCGATGATGACTTCGAAATGGTTCAAGACACATTCCGCAGTTTTGCCAACAAAGTCATCGCCCCGCGTGCCGAACATGTGCACCGCTTCAACGAAGATGTTCCTGAAGAAGTAATTGCAGGACTCGCAGACCTCGGCGCATTCGGCCTCTCGGTGCCTTCAGAATACGGCGGCTTCTCCGAAGGTGGCGATGGTGAATACATGGCCAACTGCATCGCAACAGAAGAACTCTCTCGCGCTTCACTCGGTATTGGTGGATCACTCATCACACGTCCAGAGATCCTCACTCGCGCACTTGTCAACGGCGGCACTGAAGCGCAAAAGCAATACTGGCTTCCAAAACTTGCAACCGCAGAAGTGATGGCAGCAGTTGCCGTTACCGAACCTGACTATGGCAGCGACGTTGCAAATATCAAAGTCACTGCTGTTAAAGCAGCGAACGAAAAAGGTGAAGATGGCTACGTCATCAACGGAGTAAAAACTTGGTGCACATTTGCCGCGCGAGCAAACGTGCTGATGCTCCTCGCCCGAACTGACCCGGATCGCTCAAAGACCCACCGTGGACTCAGCGTTTTGATCGTGCCAAAGCCGCTTGGTGATGCACATGGCTTTATGTTCGACCAGGCAGGCGGCGGCAAAATGGAAGGCCGTCCAATCGACACCATCGGTTATCGCGGCATGCACTCCTATGAAATCGCTCTCGAAAATTGGTGGGTTCCAGCCGATCACTTAATCGGTGAAGAAGCAGGTCTTGGTAAAGGTTTCTATTATCAAATGAGCGGCTTCGAAAACGGCCGGCTACAAACTGCAGCACGTGCGGTTGGTGTGATGCAGGCTGCTTACGAAGCAGCACTCGCCTATGCCAACAATCGCAAAGTTTTTGGAAGCAACATCGCCGAATACCAACTCACCCAGATCAAACTTGGGCGCATGGCAGCCATCATTCAGGCTTCACGACAATTCAGTTACGTCGTTGCCAAACTGATGGGCAAGGGCGAAGGCCAAATGGAAGCAAGCATGGTCAAGGCCTACGTGTGTAAAGCCGCAGAGTGGGTCACCCGAGAAGCCATGCAAATTCACGGTGGCTTTGGTTACGCCGAAGAATATTCCGTGAGCAGATTATTCGTTGACGCCCGCGTGCTGTCTATTTTTGAAGGCGCCGACGAGACACTGTGCCTCAAGGTGATCGCTCGTCGACTCGTTGAAGAGTCCGGCACAAAATAGAAGCTAGATAAACGCAAGCAGTTCGTGCAGCGAACGAATTCGTTCGCACGTTTCATGCGCATGGTCGTCGTACGGGTCAAGCAAGATTGGCACGAGCCCTGCATTACGAGCACCGCCAATGTCGTTCACATACGAGTCGCCTATATACGCGATGCGATCGTTGGTGAAGCCCTTGCCGTTCATGAGGCGCAATGCATCAGCAAAGATTCCGGGATGCGGTTTGGCAACACCGATCACATGCGAGTCAGTCACGATCTCAACCGGCACCCCAGCACCAATCCCCACTTGACAGATGCACTGATTGGCAAGCGTCGCCTCAACCTGACCGCTTGCATTTGACACAATCCCAATCGGCAATCCTGCAAGATGCATCTTCCATAAAGCGGCTGTCGACTCGAGTAACGGAAAGCGCCACAAAAATGGTGAAAAGACATCTCGCAACTTAGCGATCGCAGTTTCAATATCTTTTTCTGCAATACCGGTGCTCATCGCGTACCCGCGTCGGTATCCATCCCAACTAAATGCATCTACTGATTCACCATTTTCCCGTTGGACTATCGCATCAATCGCCGCCATGCCTGCGTAGTGCGCGCGAGTGCAGCTTTCAATACTGCCGTCACCACCAAGCGGGCGAACAACGGCGCCCAGAGTTACCGGATCTGGAATTAAAAAGATGCCTCCTGCATCAAACAGGATGGCGTCAAAACGTTTTGTCACGCTTGTGGCGTGCGAGTACGACCTGCAAGCTCACCGCGAGTGATGAACTTGAGGGCCATCTTGCGACTTGCTTCATCGATCATCTCAAGACCGAACATCACGGCACCCTTGCCATCGGTTTCGGTTGCCTGGTTATACGCATCCAAAATCTGCCATGCCTTGTCAAACTGTTCTTGTGTTGGTGAAAACACGTCGTTGAGAACGTCTACTTGGTCTGGGTGCAACGCCCACTTGCCGTCGTAGCCAAGTGTGCGAGTGCGTTTTGAATATTCGCGCAACGCATCGTTGTCTCGCACATGCAGGAATGGTCCGTCAATCACTTGCAGGCCGTTCGCACGACCGGCCATCAAAATCTTGCTGAACACGTAATGGAAGTGATCACCTGGGTAATCCTCGATCTGTACGCCACCGGTGAGCACTGGCATTTCCATGCTCGCCGAAAAATCTGCTGGACCAAAAATGATTGTCTCGAGACGTGGGCTTGCTTCACAAATCTCTTCAACGTTGATGAGTCCGCGTGCCGTCTCAATTTGCGCTTCAATACCGATGTGACCAACTGGCAGTCCACTTGCGATTTCTACTTGGCGTAGCAACAAGTCTGCAGCCACAACCTGTGCAGCATTTTCGACTTTCGGCAACATGATTTCGTCCAAACGATCTCCTGCATTACCAACTACTTCCAGAATGTCGTAGGCAGTCCACTTGGTGCTCCAGTCGTTGATGCGCACGCACAAAACTTTGTTACCCCAGTCGTTGCCACGAATTGCGCTGACAATGCGGGCGCGGGATGCTTCTTTTTCTTTCGGTGCAACTGCATCTTCGAGATCCAAAAACACCATGTCGGCATTGGTGCCAGGTCCTTTGTTCATCATCTTTTCAGATGAACCAGGAATTGCGAGACAGGAACGGCGTGGAAGGTTGCGTGAGCGTAAAGACATGGCTCTCAGGCTACATCGCGCTTCGCACCAGCATCTCGGTGGACGCTGGGCATTCGCCAACAAAATTCTGCGCTGTATTTTGCGCGTTATTCACATCCACTTCCGAAATACCCGTGGGTCCAATAAAGCGCCCCAACAATTGACGGGGAATCACGTCCACATCACTGCGCCACGGTGCATTGGAATCACGATTAGCCAGCTTCATCGCATTCCATAATTCGATCGGTAGTCGTGTGCCAAGCCGCGTCACAGTCCACGCCGGCAGGTTGTTGCAATATGCGAGTGCCGCGACCGCATGCGAGCCTCCGATACTCAGCACTTCAGTACCACCGCAACCGAGTGCATCAATTATCACGACATCGCTCATCTGCACACCAATTGCTGCATGCTCCAAGGTCACGCCTTGTACATCAATATCAAGTCGCGCAAGCGCGTTAACTGCGGCATCACCGGTGCCAAAAGAGTCGACGATAATTGCGCGACAATCGCCGCGCCGGGCAATTGCTTCAAGTGCTGTCGGGTTCCACCCGACAATGCACACGGTCGCATCTGCAGGCAATGCGTCAACCAAATGATTTGTGGTTGCGTCTGCGTCCATGAGATTGCTTAACTCTCGAGCCTTTTCAAAAGGTTCAGCCGCCGCAAGCACACTTGCGCAGAGCCACCACAACGGCGCACAAGTTGGGTGTCGCTCAACAATTCTGCGGGCCGCAAGCACCAACCCTGCGGGCTCAGACCGCAGACCACGTAGGGCCTGAGCCGTTTCATTGACAAGCGAAACAGGGTCAGCCCCAGTGGCACGTGCCACATACCGCAGATGCTCAATCGGGTGCATTTCCCAAACGATAGTGCCGACTTGCTACCGTCAAATGTGTGACAACTTCACCTTCCCTCGACACCATGCTCCAACCGCTCAAGGGCGACGCCCGCCCGTTGCGCGAATGGCTCACAACTTTCCATCTCGCATCCGTAGTTATCGATCCGTTCACCAACGAAAGTGCATGGATTCTCGAAACAGCAGCGCGTGTGTTGCATCAATTCGCAGATGCGGCAGTTCGAGTGAACTTCATCGTTGCTGGTTCCCCATCTGAGGCAAAACTATTTCTCGGACCACTCGCCGATCAATTCCTCACCTTCTCAGATCCAGATCGCATCATGATCAAACAGCTCGGCCTCAGCCAACTGCCAGCATTCGTCTTCATTCAGAGCGACGGCACCGTGCCAGCAGCAGCCGAAGGTTGGAGTCCAGCGTCATGGCGCACAGTTGCCAACCAGATTGCGCAAACCGTGCAGTGGCAGCAACCCCAGTTTCCAGTGGCGGGCGATCCGGGCTCATTCAAGGGCACACCAGCGCTGGCGTAAGCCATGCGTAGCGTGTAGGTATGGCCAAGCCTCAGCAAGAGCCGTTCGCACATTCAGAGTTACTTCCTCTCGGTCCGGATACAACCGAATACCGACTGCTCACGACCGAGGGTGTTTCAACTTTCTCAACGAGCGAAGGAATATTTCTTAAAGTTTCACCAGAAGCAATAACGCTTCTCACTGAGCACGCAATGCGCGACATTGCTCACTTGTTGCGCACGTCGCACCTGCAGCAATTAGCAAGCATTCTGAAAGACCCCGAGGCCAGCGATAACGATCGATTTGTTGCGCTCGACTTACTTAAGAATGCTGGCATTGCCGCTGGCGGCGTGTTGCCAATGTGTCAAGACACTGGCACCGCAATTGTCAAAGCTAAAAAAGGGCAACGAGTTTTCACGGGTGGTGGCGACGATGCAGCCATTAGCCATGGCATCTACAACACATACCAAACGAGCAACCTTCGCTATAGCCAACTTGCACCGCTGTCAATGTTTGAGGAAGTCAATACCGACACCAATCTTCCAGCTGAAATCAAAATTGCTGCGGTCGACGGTGACGAATACAAATTTTTATTTATCGCCAAGGGTGGTGGTTCGGCCAACAAGAGTTATTTGTTTCAAGAGACAAAGGCATTGCTGAACGAAAAGACATTGTTGCCATGGCTGTTTGACAAAATGAAAACACTCGGCACTGCCGCATGCCCTCCGTATCACTTGGCAATTGTCGTTGGCGGCACTTCAGCCGAGTTTGCTGTGGAGACAGCAAAACTTGCGAGCACCCACTATCTCGATTCGTTGCCTACTTCGGGCAGCAAAGCAGGTCATGCATTTCGCGATATCGAGTTAGAAGCCAAGGTGCTCAAGCTCGCACAACAAACTGGTATCGGTGCGCAGTTCGGTGGAAAATACTTTTGCCATGACGTTCGAGTCATTCGGCTTCCGCGCCACGGTGCGAGTTGCCCGGTTGCGATGGCCGTGTCGTGTAGCGCTGATCGTCAAGCGCTCGGCAAGATCACAGCAGAC
>CAINTF010000086.1 GCA_903853285.1 uncultured Acidimicrobium sp.
CCTCGCTCAACGTTGATTCGGTCTTCTTTACTACGAGGGCCAGTACGAGTTCGCCCCATTTCTCATCTGGCACGCCAATAACCGCAACTTCCGTGACATCCGGATGCGAGAAGATTGCTCCTTCAACTTCAATCGAACTTACATTCTCTCCGCCTGAGATAATCACGTCTTTCTTACGGTCAGCAATTGTCAAGGCATGTGATTCGCCAATTGAGCCTCCATCACCTGTCCGAAACCAACCATCAACGATCGCCTTAGCGGTCTCTTCTGGCTGAGACCAGTAACCGTCCATCACTACGTTGCTACGAGCGAGCACTTCGCCTGTCTCATCGATTGTTGTTTCGACACCGATAGCCGGCATACCCGCCGCACTCAGCACAACCGACCTCTCTGCGGCTGACAGGGCATCAGTTTCTGGAGATGGACTATTGACCGTCAGTACGGGACTTGTTTCCGTCAGACCATAAATCTGATTGAACGTCCAACCCAATTCCGTTTCAATTCGTTCAATCGTTCGCGCAGGCGGCGGTGCACCTGCGACAACTATGCGTGTCGCGTCACGCCCCGGTATTGCACCTTTCCATGTAGATGCAGCATCCAAGATCGCATTAGCAACCGCAGGCGCGCCACACATAAGAGTGACTTCGTGGGCGTCTACACGTTTCAAAATCTCGCCGCCATCAACTTTGCGCAACACAATGTGTTTGCCGCCCATTGCGGTTATCGCGTACACCATGCCCCAGCCATTGCAATGAAACTGAGGCAACGTGTGCAAATAGGTCTCTCGGTCGTCGACACCCATGTGCCACCCAAATGTTGCTGCATTGAGCCATAAATTGCGATGCGTGAGTTGCACTCCTTTTGGTCGAGCCGTCGTGCCACTTGTGTAATTGATCGTTGCGGTTGCATCTTCGTCAGGCGTCCACGGTTTTGGTTCAGTTCCAAACTTGTAGAGAACCTTGTCGGATTCGGCGCCAATCACAAAACGATGCTTTGCAGTTACTCCGAAAAGTGCATCGTCCAACTCTGGGTCAACGAGCAACACCTCCGCGCCACAGTGCTCAACGATGTACGCGACCTCGTCTGCAACCAGCCGAAAATTGATGGGTGCCAACACTCGACCATAAGCACTCACACCAAAAAAACTTGTCAATAACCGTGCGCTGTTATGGCTCACAATTGCAACTCGTGCACCTTGAGCTACGCCGAGCGCATCCAAACCCGCAGCTTGTGCTCGTGCAAGTGCGGCCATCTCTGCGTAGGTCTTTGTTCCCCACGACACAGCCGGTTGATCTGGTTCGTCGACGAATGCAACACGGTGTCCATAGACCTGTTCTGCTCGGCGCAGGTGATCAACAACAGTCAATGGAACTTTCACGTGCTACCCCCGCAGCGTCTACGTCTTGAAGGTCAATAATACCCAAACCACTCTTCGCCCCTTGCAAGCAAAGTAGACATAACATAAAGCAAGTTCATCTAAATAGGGGTCGAACCATGCGAGACAATAATGAGTCTTCCATCAATCTCGAAGATGCCTATGCACTCGAAACCCCGGACGACAACCGTAATTTGTACCGAACTTGGGCATCAACCTATGACGACGACTTTGCACTTCGCAATAAGTATGTCTACCCAAAAAGCATCTCCTCAATATGTGCGGGTCTCGTAGACACAACTTCTCAACTGTCCATTCTTGATATTGGTTGTGGTACGGGCATTGTTGGCACGTGCTTGAGCGAATTGCTTATAACGAGCATCATCGATGGTGTTGACATTTCGCCAGAAATGCTCCAGGTCGCGCAATCAAAAATGCGCGCAGACGCCAATCCTGTTTACAGTCAACTCTTTGAAGCTGATCTCACGAAATCAATCTCATTTGCAGACGCCAAATATGACGTTGCTATTTCAGCGGGAACGTTTACTCACGGACACCTCGGGCCAGACGCGCTCATCAATGTTCTGAGTGTGGTCCGGCCAGGCGGTCGCATGGTGGTTGGCATTAACAAAGAGCATTTCGGCGCCAACGGTTTTAATGCGTCACTACAACAGGCACAAGTCAGTAAGCGGATAAGTGCACCAACGTTTTCCGAAGTGCAAATTTATGATGAAGGTAGCCCCCATTACGGAGACTTGGCGCTCGTAACTACTTTTCTCGTCCTGTCCCCAACTTGAAACCAGGGCTTCCGGCTGCGCTCCATTCGCCTACGAACTCCATAAACTTTTCGCCAAATGGGTCAACTCCGCGCAATGGCATGTTGCCTCGTTTGATCGTCCAGTCGTGAGGTGCGAGTTGTTCTGCTTTGTCCATGTGTTCGAGCGCACCAGATTCATCACCTTGAAGTCGCAACGCCACTGCAATTCGTCGATGCAAACGAGCTTCCTGTACTTCGTTTGTTGGTAACACTTGAAACGAACGGACTGAATCAGCATCCATGTCTAATTCATTGTTACGAACCCATCTACGCAGCAAATCGTGATGCACCGAAGAGTCAACGCCACTAAATGATCTCCACATATCGCTAGCGGGCGTGCTGTCAGCTGGTCGCACAATCTTGTCGTTCTCGTCTATCCATAGTGCTGCTGGCACGTTTACAATTCCGTACAGATCGGCAACAAGATGCATCGTGTCGATCAATACTGGGTAAGACAAAGGCTCTTTGGTTGCCCACTCCTTCACTGCCTCTGCGTCTGCATCGAGCGCAACAGCAATGATGGTGAAACCAGTGTCAGCTAATTCGTTTGCGAGTTGCTGCCAGACCGGCAGCTCGTAGCGACAGCCTCACCAACTCGACCACGCAAGTATGAGTTTCTTACGATTGGCAAAATCGCTCAGTGAAACCAAATTGCCATTGATGTCCAGCAACGTGAAATTTGGAGCATCAAGCGTCGCCATTGCTGTAGCCCTGCGGGAAGCAGGTTCCCCGAGAGCCACCACATTGCGCGACGAATCAGAAACCATATTGCGACCTGTGATGCGTGCAAACTCAGCCACATCGATTGACTCTCCATTACTCATCGCAGCAGCGTCTCGCACTGGCACACAGACCTCGCCCTTACATAAACCTTCTGGCTTCAATGTCCAGCCAGTGGAGTGAGCAAAGTCCTCTGCATTCACTCCTAATTCGCCAAAGCCAAGACGACCAAGTGAGTGCGAACCGCTTTCATCTATTACCGTGAGTTGCGTCATAGTCAGCAACAATATCTCAACGGAGAAACATCACATGAGCAAATCAGTACTTATCACTGGTGCAGGATCAGGTTTTGGCAAAGGCACTGCTCTGGCTCTCGCTAAAAAGGGACACACAGTAATTGCGACAACAGAGACCCAAGATCAGGCAAACGAACTTGGCAAAGAAGCTCCGCAATTACAGGTCATCAAATTGGACATCACGAATGCAAACGATATTTCCCAAGTCGCAACTCTCAACATCGACGTACTCATCAATAATGCGGGCGCAGGACAAACGGGGCCAATTGCCGACGTTCCCGTCGACCGAGTCCGTCATCTCTTTGAAGTCAATGTTTTTGGCACACTCGCAATCACTCAAGCGGTGCTTCCTCAAATGGTTGCTCGAGGGAGTGGTCGCATCATCATCATGTCTTCGGTTGCAGGTGTCATGTCAGGTCCATCCTTTGGCCCCTATTCCATGACGAAGCATGCGTTGGAGGCAATGGGCAAAGCCTTGCGAGCTGAAATTGCTGGCCAAGGCATCGACGTCACACTGATCAACCCTGGCCCCTACAACACTGGCTTCAATGACCGCATGGCGAACTCAATGTGGGAATGGTTTGACGACAAGGCTGTCAATGCACCAGCGGCCGAGCTCATGCGCATTGTTGGTTCAATGGTCACAACAGATCAACTCGACCCCGTTGACGTGTGCAATCGCTTGGTCGAACTCGTAGAGGCAGACACAACGACAGAAAATAACTTCATGCCACCAGAAATCGCGGCAATGCTTGCTGCACGACTTCAGGGCTAGTCGAAAGGTTTCAGTCCGATGGAATTGTGGACCGTCATGCCGTCGTCGCCACAACTCGTGGTGCAGCGGGCCAAAGAATACGAAGCAGCCGGACTCGCAGGCATGGTTGTGTGGGACGCCCAGAGTTCAGATGGTGATTGTTACGTGAGCCTTGCCGCTGCAGCCATGGCTACGACAACCTTGAAACTTGGCACTGGTGTAACTAACCCAGTAACACGACACCCAGCAGTCACTGCATCGGCTATTGCGTCATTGCAAGCGATCAGTAATGGTCGAGCCGTGCTCGGTATTGGCCGAGGCGATTCATCACTCGCCCACATTGGCCGCGCACCCGCTGGCGTCGAAACATTGTCTCGTTACACACAACTTGTCCAGCGCTATTTGCGTGGAGAATCAGTGCCCTTTGCTGAACTAGCCGAGTTTGCAACCAATGTGCCGAATCTTTCTCAACTAGACCTCGGACATGCACCGCCGCACAGCAGGCTTGAATGGCTGGGAGACATGCCGAAATTTCCCGTCGAAGTTTCGGCTACCGGCCCACGCATGATCGCTGAAGCTGCCTTACATGCAGATGGAGTCATGCTCAGTGTCGGAGCAGACCTTAACCGCTTGCGTTGGGGTATTGAACTGGTGCGTTCGACACGAGCAAAGGGCGGGCTCGACCCAAACGGAATACCTGTCGGCGCGTGGGTCAATGTTGTTGCACACCCAGACATCACTGTGGCACGCGAGCTTGCATCGGGCTGGACTTCGGTATTCGCTCGCTTTGCGATCATGCACGGCAAACCCACCGGGCCTCAAACCGAGGATTCAATCAAGTCGCTAGAACACCTCTACAACGATTTTGATCTTCGCGATCAAGCGTCGTCGTTATCCACGCAAGCACAAGGAATGACTCAAGAATTCGTTGATAGCTACGCAATTGTCGGAACAGCCGAC
>CAINTF010000087.1 GCA_903853285.1 uncultured Acidimicrobium sp.
ACAGAACCAGAGCCGAGGAACAACAGCGCCTTAAAGAACGCGTGAGTGATCATGTGGAAAATGGCTGCGACATATGCACCCGAACCGATCGCCAAAAACATGAAACCAAGTTGCGACACCGTTGAGTACGCCAACACCTTCTTGATGTCATTTTGTGCAACAGCAACCGTGGCCGCGTACAACGCAGTTGCAGCTCCGATGCAAGCAATGACCATTGGTGCCCATGAATATGACTCGTGTAGCACTGGGCTCATGCGCGTCATCAAAAACACACCAGACGTCACCATGGTTGCAGCATGGATGAGCGCCGAAACCGGTGTTGGGCCTTCCATTGCATCTGGCAACCAGAGATACAACGGCAGCTGTGCGCTCTTGCCGCACGCGCCAACAAATAACAGCATCGCGATGGCGGTTGCGGTAACCGGGGCTAGCGAACCATGATGCGCGGCCTCATTGATTCCGCCGTACGACAGCGTGCCGACTTTGCTGAATGCCAAGAACATCGCAGTCATCACGCCAAAGTCACCAATTCGGTTGGTAACAAATGCTTTCTTGCCAGCAACTGCCGCCGAGTTGCGGGTGTGCCAGAACGAAATCAGGAAGTACGAGCAAGCACCAACGCCCTCCCACCCGAGGAAGGTAACGAGCAAGTTTTCGCCGAGCACCAACATGAGCATCGAGAACACAAACAAGTTGAGATACAAGAAAAACTTCGGAAACTTTAGATCTCCATGCATGTAGCCAATGGCATAGAGGTGAATCAGGGAGCCAATACCGGTGATGAACAACGCCATCGTGATCGACAACGGATCTGCCAGCAATGCCATGTCGACCTGCAACGAACCAACTGGCAACCACTTAAACATGGTCACCACTTGGTGGCGCTCTTCGGCCGGACGTGAAAGCAGATTGAAAAACACCGAGACAGTAATGAGGAACGACCCAATGGTCATGAACGATGCAAGCCAGCCAGCCTTCGGCTCGCCCAAACGTCGACCAAGAACCATGATGACAAGTGCCCCGAACAACGGCAACACAGGAATGAGCCAGAGGTGATCGACGAAGAAACTAGTCACGGCTTAGCCCTTCAACTCTGCAAGGTCGTCAACCGTGATGCCACTGCGTCGGCGCATGATCGCGACGATGATGCCGAGGCCAACTACTACTTCTGCTGCTGCCACAACAAGAACGAAAAACACAATTGCCTGGCCATCGATGTCATTGAGCCTGCGACCAAGAGTCACAAACGTGAGGTTGACCGCATTCAGCATCAACTCGATACACATAAACATCACGAGCGGATTGCGGCGCACTAACACACCAACAGTGCCGATAGTGAACAGAACTGCCGACAGCAAGAGATACCACGTTGCGGTTGGAACAACAATGAGTGCGTTCATGACTTACCTGCCGTGCGACGGCGCGCCAACAACACAGTGCCAACAACGGCCACGACCAACAAGATTGATGTCACTTCAAAGGCCATCACGTAGTCGGAAAAAATAGAAGAAGCTAATTGCTGAATGTTTGCATCTGGATTATCGCCAACAACATTGCTCGCAATACCCTCACCGCGAGAAACAACCGAATCTGCACCGGTATATATGGCCGCTGCCAATAATCCGAGCAAACTCGCACCAACAACTCCGGCAATCCAGCGCTGACCAGCTAGCGGCTCGGTCTTCAGGTTCTCAACTTGGTCAACACCCAACAACATGATCACGAACAAGAACAACACCACGATGGCACCGGCATACACAATTACTTGTACTGCCGCGAGGAACTCAGCGTGTTGGGCTACGAACATCACGGCAATTCCGAACAAAGTGAGGACCAAGCTGAGTGCTGCGTGCACAGGATGCTTCCGCAACACAACACCAAGCGCACCAACAATGATCATGACTGTGGCACAAACAAAAACGAAAAGTTCCATTAGTCGCTGCTCGCTTCTGGGGCGCGCACGCCATAGCCAAGCTCACCACTCCAGCCAACTACACCACTAAATGTTGCATCACCCGACGAAGCAGTTGCTCGCATCCAACCCGAAGTGTTTTGATCTTCGCCCGGACGCCAGTCTTCCCACGGCATGTGCTGTGGTTGACCGTCATCGCCTACAAGCAATTCGGTCTTTGTATAAATTGCATCTTGGCGATTGGTGAAAGAAAACTCGAACAACTTTGACTCAGTGATTGCTTCAGTTGGGCATGCCTCAACGCACAAGTCGCAGTGGATACAACGCAAATAATTGATTTCATAGATCCAGCCAAAACGTTCACCCGGTGACGTTGGATTATCGGGATCATTGTCGGCACCACGAACGTGAATGCACTTCGCTGGGCACACTGCGGCGCACAGCTCACAACCGATGCACTTTTCCATGCCGTCTTCGTAACGGTTGAGCACATGACGACCATGCATACGTTCTGGCTTGTCGATCTTCGCGTCCATCTCTTCGGCACGCTTGCTTGACTCGCCACTCTTCGACTTGTTGATCGACTTGCGACGTACACGACCACCCGAATACTGAGTTGTCACTTGATTTTTCTTACCGCGCTGACGAGCAGTAACTAAAAAGCCTCCGAAGTAACCCATTAGAACATCGACCCTTCGGCTGCACGTTGTTTGGCACTCACTTTGAACGCCGCTTGCAACAGCGCATAACTTGCGCCAAGAATTGCCACCGAAACTGTGGTGACAATCAACGTGTTCCAACCCTGGTCTCGACCAAGGCGCTGTGCTGCAATCAACATGAACCAACCAAGCGAGGCAGGGATCAACACTTTCCATCCCAAGTCCATCAACTGGTCGTAACGAAAGCGTGGCAACGTGGCTCGCAACCAGACATATATATAGAGAAAGACGAGCACCTTGGCAAACAACCAAATGGTGCCTTCAATGCCGTTTGGAACAAACGGAATATCAAGAACTGTGCCGCGGAATGAGATGGGCTGTGGGCCACCGAAGAAGAGTGTGACGATCAGCGCACTCATTGTCACAGTGTTCATGAACTCTGCAAGATAAAACAGTGCGAATCGGATGCTCGAATACTCAGTGTTAAAACCACCGACCAATTCTTGCTCGGCTTCAACCAAGTCGAATGGCGGGCGATTGAGTTCGGCAGTTGCGGCGATGAGGAAGATTGCGAATGGCACGACACCGGTAGCAATTACGTTCCAGTTGCCAATCGAATTTTGTGCCGCAACAATTCCGCTCGTTGACAGCGTGCCAGTCACCAAGAAAACAGTGCCAAGAGAAAGACCGAGCGCCGCTTCATAACTGACCATCTGGGCCGATGCACGCACCGAACCGAGAAGCGGGTACTTAGAACCGCTTGACCAGCCGGCCAACATGATTCCGTAAACAGCAATGGCTGAGATAGCGAGCGCAAACAACACACCAACCGGCGGGTCTGCAAGTTGCACACGGGTTGCATGACCAAACCAAGTCACCATGCCGTTATTGCCATCTCGGAAGTCGCCGCCAAGCGGAATAATTGCAAACGACAAGAACGCAGGAACGAACGACAAGAACGGAGCGAGCTTAAACACAAAGCGATCCGAGCGATCTGGAATCAGGTCTTCTTTGAAGAACAACTTGATGCCGTCAGCAAGCGTTTGTAACAATCCGAATGGGCCGGCCTTGTTTGGGCCGATACGGTTTTGCATGCCAGAGATCACTTTGCGCTCGAACCACACCATCAACATGGTTGCAACAAGTCCAGTAACAAATACGGCGAGCACTTTCAAGAGCACGATGATCAGCGGTGTCCAGAGCAATTCGCCGTTGAGCAGCGGATCAATTGCAAACACTGCGCTCATGACATTTTCTCGATTTTGAGATCGATGACGTCCTTGGAAACATCCAACAACTCGCGCACATCAGAACCGCCTAAATTGATTGGCAGCCATGCGGTACCGCGCAATACGTCGACAGACTCTTGCAACGACAACACCAATGTGGCGCGTTGTGAAGTGACGCGAACCGACTCGCCTACTTGTGCTCCAATGCGAGGAACGTCGAGCGGATTAACAATGACTGCTGCCGAAGGAGCAAGAGAAACCAATGAAGGGCTCTTGGCCGTGCCAATTGCTTTGTCGTACAACTTGCGCGATACAACAGCGCGATAGTCGTACGAATTGCGCTCATTGCTTGCACCATCTGCGCGTGTGAGTGTTATTGGAGATGGATGCGCAATGATCACTCCGTCGTGTTCCACTGCGTGAGTGTCTGCGGCAGGTGCAAATTCGCTTACTCTCGAAATCATTGCGGCATGAACTTCGCCGTAGGACGTAAAACCCAATTCATGCAATGTTGCTGTGCCCAACTCGACTGCGATCATCCAGTCTGGGCGGGAGGTGCCAACTGGCGTGATCGACTGCGCAACATTGCTGATGCGACCTTCAAGGTTTGTGGTGGTGCCCTCTTTTTCGCCATACGCAGCTGCTGGCAACACAATGTCGGCAGTGGCTGACGACTGTGTAATAAAGGTGTCGATCGCGATGATGTTGCGCGCCCCCGACAGACCGCGGCGAGCTAAGTCGGCATCTGGAACATCTGAGAGTGGATCGGCGCCGAGAAGAACTAAGCATTCGATCTTGCCTGCTGAGGCCGCTTCAAGAATCTCGGCTGTGGACTTGCCACCATTGCGTGGCGTGAGTCCAGCAGTGATTGAGCCACGAACATTGCCGCGACGCAACACGGGAAGCACTGTCGCTTGCGGTGCCAAATGCAGCACTTCGGCAAGTGCGTGCACTACAGACTCTTCGGATTCAGCCAAGTTCATGCGACCAACAATGACAACTACCGATCCGCTTGCAACTTGTGCCATGAATGCAGCATCGGTGGCAAGTGCTCGCAATGCCGCTGCTGTCTTGCCTGGCTCAACATGAACTTTCTTCCACGCCTTGCCTGCCAAACCGGTTGCTCGTGGTGAAACTTCCACAACGCGACCAGTGCGCTTCTCGGCTGCATGGCGTACGCGTAGGTATAACACTGGCAACTCTTCTTTGAGGTCTGGTGCGAGCAAGATAATGGTCTTGGCGGTGTCGATGTCGGCAATTGTTGCTTGAGGCAACGAGAACACCTGAGGAGGAAGTCCGTCAGCGAGTTGTGAGTCGCGTGAGTCGACACCCAGTGCATTGGCAAGTTGAGCCCATGCAAATGCATCTTCGTTGGTGCCGCGTGCTCCGCCGATAATGGCAACAGACTGTGGGCTCACGGTGAGCGCTGTGCGCAACATGCGAGCAGCTGAATCAATAGCCACAGACCAACTCGTTGCGCTCAAGTTTCCACTTGCGTCTTTAATTAATGGAGTCAACAGGCGATCTTTTGAGTTGATCGACTCAAAGTTGAAACGACCCTTGTCGCACAACCATCCCCAGTTGACTGGCTGGCTGTCTACGCCCTGATAGCGAACCAACTCGTCACGACTGCTTTGCACAACCGTGCGACATCCAACCGAGCATGTTGTGCATGTGCTTTCAACATGCTCGATGTCCCATGGGCGAGCCTTAAAGCGGTAAGGCTTTGCGGTGAGTGCACCGACTGGGCAAATTTGCACGGTGTTGCCCGAGAAGTACGAGCTAAACGGCTCGTCAGGAAACGTCATTACTTGCGTATTGTTTCCACGACTTGTAAACGAAATCAGCGCATCACCAGCAACTTCGTCGGCAAAGCGAGTGCAACGATCGCACAAAATGCAGCGCTCGCGATCGAGATACACATTGTCGCTAATCGCGATTGGCTTTTCGTAGTGTCGCTTTTCTTCAACAAAACGGCTTTCGCCAGGGCCATGACTAAATGCTTGGTCTTGCAACGGGCACTCGCCACCCTTGTCGCATACCGGACAATCGAGCGGATGATTAGCAAGCAACAACTCAAGAACACCCTCTTGTGCTTTTTTAACGCCCTCAGTCTCGGTATTTACAACTTGGCCTTCTGCAACTGGCGTCATGCATGACACCACCATCATTGGGCCGCGTGGGCCTACAACTTCAACGAGACACTGGCGGCACATGCCCACCGGTTCCATGCGTGGGTGATAACAAAATCGCGGAATGAAATCGTCTGTGCGATCTGCAGCCGCAATGATCATCTCACCTTTGCGTGCAGCAACGACTTTGCCGTTGATGGTGACGCTGACCGCGTTTGGATCCACTACTGGCTCTGGCGCTGTGGTGTTTGAGTCGACTGTTGTCATGACTATGCCCACACCGTTGGTGGAGTTGAAACTGCAGTTACAGGAATCGAGATGCGCTTGACCAAACGAGCCTCAAATTCGCTGCGGAACAATGTGATTGCGGAGTGCAACGGCGCAAATGCAGATGGCCCAACGAAGCAAATTGTTGTCATCTTGTAAGGGAATGGCACAGCAGCCAATCCTAATTTTTCGTTGGATGCGTGTGGGAAATCTCCTGGGCAGATCATCGCACCTACTTCAAGAATTTGTTGCAAGTCGGCCTCGGTGCCCGTGCCCTCAACGATGCGTGTCAGGATGCGCTCAAGCCATGTGCCACCTTCGCGACACGGTGTGCATTTGCCACACGATTCGTGCGCATAAAAGTGCGTGAGCGTCAGTGCTGCAGCAGGAATGTCGGTGGTGGAATCCATCACCATGATTGCGCCTGAACCGAGCATTGAACCTGCTGGTCCAACCTGGCTTGCTTCGAAAGGCAAGTCGAGTTGGTCAGCCGTAAACCAAGGTGCCGAACCGCCGCCTGGCACAAATGCTTTGAGTTCGTTGTCGTTGCGAATACCGCCACAAAATTCTGCTCCGTACAACAAATCCCTAAATGTTGTCGTGCCGTTGATGATTTCAAATACGCCAGGATTTTTGACGTGACCCGACACTGCAACCATGCGAGTACCAGGAGAAGTCTTTGTGCCAATGGCCGTGTAGGCCTCGGAGCCGTTGACCATCAACCAAGGCAAGTTTGCAAGCGTCTCGACGTTATTGACAATTGTTGGCTGGCCATACAAACCATTTGCTGCTGGGAAAAAAGGTGGCTTGAGTCGTGGCATGCCGCGATTTCCTTCGAGGCTCTCAATCAACGCCGTCTCTTCGCCAACTACATAAGCACCAGCACCCCAGTGCAACACGATGTCGACTGAGAACTTGGAACCCAAAATATTTTTGCCAACATAACCAGCTGCATAAGCCTCATTGAGTGCGGTTGCAACACGCTCTTGTGCAAGCGCCATCTCGCCGCGAATGTACAAGAAGCACTGCGACAAACCGGCTGCGTAACAAGCGATGAGACAACCTTCAATGAGCTGGTGCGGATCGCGCTCCATGAGCAAGCGATCCTTGTACGTACCAGGCTCGCTCTCGTCGCCGTTGACAACCAAATATTTTGGAAACACTTGTTGTGGTGTGAGGCCCCACTTTGTACCGGCAGGGAAACCCGCGCCACCACGCCCAAGCACAGTTGCACTCTTCACTTCTTCATGTACATCGGTTGCTGCGCGACCAAGTGCTTTGCGCAAACCGGCATAACCACCTGTGGCCAAAAAGCGTTCAATCGTGTACGAGTCAGCATGCTCGAAACGTGATGTCACAATCTTTGGCCTGTCGCCCGCAACAAAACCTGCAGCGTGTGGATATTTAATAGCGGTTGTCATAATGCTGCCTTGCCGTCCATCCATGCAGGATTCTCGGTCACGAGTTCTGGTGCCACTGCCCCAACGCCGCGATCGGCCGGAATGCGCTGGCGAATTCGTGCGACAACTCCGTGAGCAGGAATCTCATCGGCAAGTTTGCCGTTCTTGAGATCATCAATCAAAGTATCGAAGTCGCCATTGGTGACTTTGTAACGAAAGCGGTAATTGACTTGGAGGGTTGGAGCTTCGGTGCACGCTGCCTGACACTCTGCATGAGCAAGCGTAAACATTCCGTCTGCAGTCGTACCGCCAGCTTTGACACCCAACTTCTGCTCGGCGTGATGCATCAAGTCGCCAGCCCCCATAAGCGCACATGACATGGTGCCGCAAATGTTGACGAGGTATTTACCAACTGGCTCGAAACGAAACATCTCGTAGAACGTTGCAGTTCCATACACTTCGGCCGATGTGACACCGACGAGTTCACCCAGGTGGACCATGGCTTCATTCGTGACATATCCGTTTTGTTCTTGTGCAAGATGCAACAGCGGAATGAGTGCAGACTTTGGACGCGGATAACGAGCAATAATCTCGAGCGCTGTCTTGATGTTGGCTTCGTTGAGGCGGCTCATCTGTCGACCTCACCTAGCACTGGGTCAACTGAGGAAATCACTGCAACGGCATCGGCCACGAGTCCTCCACGCATCATGTGCGGCAGTGCTTGTACGTTGACAAAACTCGGTGCGCGTACGTGCATGCGGTACGGCGTTGCCGAGCCATCGCTCGCGATGTAACAGCCAATTTCACCGCGTGGGCTTTCGATCGCTACATACACTTCGCCTTCTGGAACCTTGAAGCCCTCAGTGAAAATCTTGAAGTGGTGAATCAGTGCTTCCATCGACTCGTCAATACGGGCGCGTGGTGGCGGAGTGACTTTTTTATTTTGAATACGGAAGTCGCCGCCAGGCATCTTGTCAAGAATTTGGCGAACGATCCGCATTGACTCGCGAATTTCTGCCAATCGAATTGCATAGCGATCAAACGCATCGCCATAGCTGCCCACGATCACATCAAAATCAACATCTTTGTAGTTGAGGTATGGCATGTCGCGACGCAAGTCCCATGCCAAGCCGGTCGATCGCAAGATTGGGCCAGTCGCACCAAGCGCTATCGCTTCTTGTTGAGTGATCACTCCAACACCCTGCAACCGCTCACGCCAAATTGGCTGACCAGTCATCAACGTGTCGTACTCTTCCAATCGTGGTCCGAGCATTTCAAGAATTTCGAGCACATCATCGCGCCAACCCTCTGGCAAGTCGGCGGCAACGCCGCCGGGGCGAATGAAGTTGTGATTCATACGCAACCCTGTGACTTTTTGGAAAAAGCGCAATACTTCTTCGCGCTCGCGCCATCCGTACAACATCATCGAAACAGCACCAATGTCCATGCCGTTTGAAGCCATGAACAACAGGTGGCTGCTCATGCGATTCATTTCCGACAACAACATGCGCATCCATACTGCGCGCTCAGGAATATCGCCATCGATACCAAGCAACTTTTCGGTTGCCATTGAGAAAACAAGTTCGTTATTTAAAGGCGATGCGTAATCCATACGAGTGACGTTGGTGCCACCCTGCATAAATGTGAGCGACTCGCCGGTCTTTTCCATGCCCGTATGTAGGTAGCCAATGATTGGCTTGCAACGCAACACTGTTTCGCCCTTCAACTCGAGCATCAAGCGCAACACCCCGTGTGTTGACGGGTGTTGTGGACCCATGTTGATGATCATTGTCTGATCTTCACCAGGATCAGACTCAACTTCGGCGAGCAATGCAACGTCTGCTTCGCTCATGCGCAACACTGCGCCAACTTCGCGCATTACTTCTTTAGCGGTCAGTTCGCTGCGTGAACGCAACTCTTGGTTACCTTCAAATGTTCCTGCAGAAACAACCGTGCTCAAGAGATCGCTCATGATGCGCTTCCCTTGAATTGAACTGGAATGCGGCCCTGCGAATAATCCTTGCGCAGCGGGTGGCCGTCCCAGTCTTCTGGCATCAAGATGCGAGTCAAGTCTGGGTGACCATTAAACGTGATGCCGAACATGTCAAACACTTCGCGCTCCATGGCTTCGGTGCCAGGGTACAAATCGAATGCTGAGTCAATTGATGCATCGGCTTCACTCACTTGAGTGCGCAATCGCAATCGTGTGCGATCACGCATTGATAACAAGTTGACAACAACTTCGAAACGCTCTGGAGCAATCGCTTCTGGCAACATGCGACCAGGGTGGGTTAAGAAGTCGACAGCAGTGAGGTCAACACACATCGTGTATGAATCGTCGATCAGTTTGCGAAGTGTTGCGATATAGCGATCCTTCGGCACAAACAACACGCTCTGTCCGTGTGATTGGCCCAATACACAATCGTGCAACACGTCGGTTGTCATGGCCTAGCGCTTTCCAAGAACAACAGGTGTGTACGTGCCAGCTGCAATTTCTTGAATATGCACATTCGCACCTGCACCTGTTGATTTGCGACGGCTCATGATTTCTCCGTCTTCAATCAATTGGTGCAATGTTTCGATCGCGTGAATCAAAGTCTCTGGTGTTGGAGGACAACCTGGTGCGTACACATCGACAGGGACAATCTGGTCAACACCCTGCACGATTGCATAGTTGTTAAACATTCCTCCGCTGCTCGCGCACACGCCCATAGAAATAACCCACTTAGGTTCCATCATCTGGTCGTAAACCTGTCGCAACACCGGCGCCATCTTTTGGCTCACGCGCCCTGCAACGATCATGATGTCGGCCTGGCGTGGTGAAGCGCGAAACACTTCCATACCAAATCGTGCAAGGTCGTAATGCGCAGTTCCTGTTGCCATCATCTCGATTGCACAGCATGCAAGCCCAAACGTTGCGCCCCAGCTTGAGCGCGAGCGCGACCACTTCACTACATCTTCAATTCGTCCAGTTAAAAAGTTGTGCTCAAGACCACCAAGGCCGTCGTCCATTACGTTGCGCACGAGACCCATCAGGCTGCTGCTCCGTTGTCTTCTTCACGACCATCAAAACCAACTCGACGCACAGTGCTCAACACAGTGCGGCTCGGCGACTTCATCTCATCATTATTGCCCAAATCAAGCCGAACTGCTTTCTTGATTGGACCCCAATCGAGTGCACCGCGTGCAATCGCGTACACGAACGCAATGAAAAAAACTGCGCTGAATGCAACCATTTCGAAAAATGCATACGAGCCAAGTGCCTGACGGCTTACTGCGTATGGGTAGGCAAAAATAATTTCGATGTCAAACATGATGAACAACATCGCGATGATGTAAAAACTCACCGGAAAGCGCTCAGGTGCTTCGCGGCCTGGCACAATTCCGCACTCGTACGGTGCAGACTTTGCACTGTTTGGTCGACGTGGTGCAAGCAACATCGATGCAACCGAACTTAAGGCACCAAAGATGATGGCAAGAGCCATCAAGACGATGATTGGAAGATACTGACCCACGACTTGGCTATGCCTTTGAAGGCAGAGTCTCGCTGCTCAAGTTTGCACGCAACTGCAAGTCGCGGCGATGGAGCAACCAGCACAACATCAAGAAGATCAGCCCTGAGCCAAATGTAATAAACATGGCGGGTTGACGCTTTGCGCCGAGGTCGCGCAACATGTGCACGTAACGATGTGGTTGCGCAGTGTCAACAACTGGTCGAGCTGGTGCACGACCTGGCTCAACATGTTGTGGGACAACAGGTGCGACTTCGACAAGTGCGTACCTTGGCTTATGGAAGAACGCGAAGAAGTCGAGTGAATCATTGATCTTTGGAAAACGCTCGCCACCTCGGTCGTACACAGCTACTGACAAATACGAACCAGCAGGAAACTCTTTTGCCTCAATTTGCAAAATTGCGTCGGATGCAGCAACTGCTTGGCCACGTTGCGGATCCGCTTCGTCCAACAAATGCCATCCCTCTGTCTGAAGCTGTGTCGAAATTGATGCCGCATTAGCTACAGGATCGCCACCCAAAGTTGGCTCAACTTTCAAAATTTCTGCACCCACCATTAGCGACGAGTCGCGCACAATCGTGACGGGTTCAGCAGGATGCCAAAACGGTGTTGGTCCTTTGAGACCAATGCCGTATGTCCACCAAATTGCACCCATTGTCATCATCCAGCCAAAGAAAGCTGCGATAACCAGTAAAAAGCCAAGACGAGCACCGACGTTGGTGCCGACTACTAAATATGTACCACCAATCAATACGACTGCCGCAATGAGAACGACAACAATGCCGCGCAGTTCTGGTTGCCAGTTGATTGCAAACAATGTTGACAACATTTAGAGGCCTCTCACGTAATCGACAATGGCTGCAACTTGTGACTCGGTCAACATTGCGCCGAATGCAGGCATACGACCGCTGCCCTGACCCTGTTCGCCGTAACGCTTACCGTATTCGCTGCCACCGCTAATAAAATTGATCATGTCTGTTCGTTGAGGAAACTGACGAACCGATGAGCCACCGGTGAGGTTTGGTCCGAGTGCACCACCACCCGTGACTTGTGGGTCGCCGTACGACCAACCCTTGGTGTGGCAACGTGCGCATGAGTAATTACCGCTACCTAGGTCGAGGTTGAACAATGCTTCACCAACTGTTTTGTAGGTGCCAGCAGCAACCAAACGCTCGGCTTCTGTCTGAATTGCATCTTGAGTTGCCTTCGGTAAATGGCCACCATCACAAATCAGGGGATCATCACCGACCACCCTGCAATCTTCGCGCGGAATCTGAATGCTCTTCAAGTACGTCAAGATCGTTTGGATCTGCTGCTCATTCATTGGACCGCCACCAACGAGGCCCCATGGCGACATCGGCGAAAAAGGACGCCCGTAGTTAAGGATGAAACGAATTTCTTCTTCACTAAATCGATAATAAATAGTGTTAATCGCAGGGGCTTTCCAACTCACTTCTTTTACTTCACCAGTTTTTGGATCGGTAATTGCATATGCAGCAGCGCCTCCTGGGCCTTTCATGCCGCCATGGCAACCTGCGCAGTTGTAACCACCTGATGCGGTTACAGCAAACAACTTGCTACCCCAATGTTCGAATTCATGATCCCATTGTTTGACCGCACCAGCTTCACGACCTGGCTCAAGAATCCAATACAGCGGCAAGCTAATGGTGACAACGGCAAGAAACAAAAGACCGATCAACTGAGTACGTTCGATTTTCTTTCCTTCAAGAATCTCGTCGTCGTAGTACGGCTTGCGGTTTGCTGCGAGCGTAATTTCGGAACCAATTTCGGCACGACTACGACGAATGTTGGTGAGTCCGTAGACAATCCAACCGCCGAGCGCGATTACCAAAATAATCCATGCGATG
>CAINTF010000088.1 GCA_903853285.1 uncultured Acidimicrobium sp.
GTTCGCTCACCGCACTCGCATTCTTGTTCGCAGTATTCCGTAGCCGCCCTTCACCGTTTTATGTCATGGACGAAGTTGAAGCAGCATTGGACGATGTCAACTTGCATAGGTTCTTGAGCCTTATTCATGAATTCCGTCAAGAAGCTCAGTTGCTTATCGTGAGTCACCAAAAGCGCACGATGGAGGCAGGAGACTGCTTGCTTGGCGTCACAATGCAGCCAGGTGGATCATCGCGAATCATTGTTGAGCGCGCTGCCGCAACTGCTTCGTAATCGGTTTTTGCGCATAGCGTAAGAGATTGATGAATAATTCTTCGCTCTCAATGATTTTCTTGTTACTTGCTATTGCCGGTTTGGTGTTTGGCGTTGGAGTTGTGGCAATCAGTCGCCGCAAGGCTCGCGTGGTGCCGCAGATACAGCGCGCAGCACCCGTTGAAGCAGTTTCACAAGTTGCGACTACAGATGTCGTAGTTGAAGCTGCTGAAGTCGTTGCAGCAGCCCCGCTTTCGGTTCGCGACAGGTTGGCAAAAGCTCGCAGCTCGCTGAGCGGTGCTGTTGGTTCGGTGCTTGGTCGCAGTGACGTTAACGATGAAACCTGGCTCGAGCTTGAAGAAGCATTGTTGCGAGCCGACGTAGGCGTGCGGGTAGCTCAAAGTCTGCTGGGCGCTCTGCAAACGCGAGTCAATGCCAAAGAGATCACCACGCCAGCACAACTCATTGATGCGTTGCGCAGCGACATGGCCACGCAGTTGGTTGGCACAAGTCGAGATCTCAATTTTGAAGCAAATCTTGGCGCGCCAAATATTTGGCTGATGGTCGGTGTCAACGGTGCTGGAAAAACTACGAGCTTGGGAAAGATTGCGGCTCAACAGATTGCTCTTGGTCGCACTGTCTTGATGGCCGCCGGTGACACGTTTCGCGCAGCAGCAGGCGAGCAGTTGTCAACATGGGCTGAGCGTTCTGGTGCACAGATCGTGCGCGGGGCAGAAGGCGGAGATCCCTCGTCGGTAATTTTTGACGGAGTACAAAGTGCTCACTCACGCAACATCGACTTAGTACTTGCAGACACTGCTGGACGCCTGCAGAGCAACACCAATCTGATGGAGGAGTTGCGCAAGGTTCGTCGAGTTGCAGAAAAGGGCGCTGGCAAAGTTACCGAAGTGTTGCTCGTGATTGATGCGACAACTGGTCAAAATGGTTTGCAACAGGCCCGACAATTTACGGAGGCAACACAAGTGACTGGTGTCGTACTCACCAAACTTGATGGCTCCGCAAAGGGCGGCATCGTGTTTGCAATTGAAACCGAATTGGGAATACCGGTCAAGCTTGTGGGTCTTGGTGAAACCATCGACGACTTGGTTGTGTTTAATCCAACCGAATTTATTGACGCGCTCTTTGAGTAGCCTTTTCAGCACTCATGTTTGACAACCTCAGCGATCGTTTAGGCGGCGTATTTAAGCGACTGCGCGGCAAGGGCAGGCTTACGCAGGCCGATGTCGACGAGGTAATGGGCGAGATCCGCACAGCACTTCTCGAGGCCGACGTCAACGTTGGCGTTGTGCGCAATGTGATCGAGCGCATCCGCGTGCAAGCAGTTGGCACGCAAGTTTCCGAAGCGCTTGATCCTGGTCAGCAAATCATCAAGATTGTTAATGCCGAACTCATCGCGATGCTTGGTGGCGAGACATTAAAAATTACGTACGCATCGCACCCGCCAACAGTTGTGCTCATGGCTGGTTTGCAGGGTTCCGGTAAAACAACGAGCGCGGCCAAGTTGGCAGCATGGTTTAGGTCGCAAGGCCGCAACCCGCTTTTGGTTGGCGCCGACTTGCAACGCCCCGCAGCAGTCGAACAACTTAAAGTTCTTGGTGCGCAGATAGGTGTTCCAGTTTTTTCAATCGCTGGTGATCCGGTCGCTACTGCAGCCGCTGGTTTGGCAGAAGCACAACGCCTTGGTCGAGATGTATTGATCGTCGACACGGCCGGACGCTTGGCAATTGACGCAGAGATGATGCAACAAGTTGCAGACATCTCCAAGGTTGTTTCACCTCACTACACATTCTTGGTAGTTGACGCGATGACCGGTCAAGATGCAGTCACCGTCGCGAAAGCATTTGATGAAACGCTGTCGATCTCTGGCGTGATTTTGTCAAAGCTGGACGGCGATGCTCGCGGTGGTGCAGCGCTGTCGGTAAAAGAAGTCATCGGCAAGCCAATCGCATTCGCTGCAACAGGCGAAAAGATTGACGCGTTTGAACAGTTCCATCCAGATCGCATGGCCAGTCGAATTCTTGGCATGGGCGATGTGCTCACACTGATCGAACAGGCTGAAAAAGTATTTGAGAAAGATCAGGCAGAAGCCACAGCTGCAAAGTTGATGGACGGCGAATTTACTCTCGATGATTTCTTGGATCAGCTACAACAACTGAAGAAGATGGGGTCGTTGTCGAGCGTGATGGGCATGCTGCCGGGTTTGCCAAAAGAAGCAAAGGATGCGCAGATCTCTGACGACATGGTCAAAGTGACCGAAGCAATTATTCGTTCGATGACAGCTGAAGAGCGACGCAAACCCGAGATCATTAATGGTTCTAGGCGCACACGAATTGCAAAGGGCTCTGGCACCCAAGTCTCGGACGTGAACAAACTCGTCAAGCAGTTCTCCGAAATGCAAAAGATGATGAAGCGCATGGGAGGAGGAAGTGGCGGTGGAGGTGGAAAAGGCAAGAAGGGCGGCGGTCGAGGCGGCTTAGGAGCCATGTTCGGAGGTGCCCCCGGTGGTCTGCCATCAGGCGATATCGATTTGGCTGCGGCGTTGGGCTCACGCCTTCCGCCCCGATAGCCTGCAGGTCATGTCAGTAAAGCTTCGCCTCACACGAGTGGGCAAAACCAAGCAACCGCATTACCGCATCGTTGCTGCCGATACCCGTTCTGCCCGCGATGGTCGCTTCCTCGAAATCGTTGGCAACTATCACCCACAGTCCGAGCCTTCGGCTTTGACAGTAGACAATGCAAAGGCCCTCAAGTGGCTGAAGCAAGGTGCATTGCCAAGTGAGCGCGTCAAGAAGTTGTTTGAAATTTCTGGCGCATGGGCAGAGTTCATGGCTACAAAGCCAGCCAAGCCTGCCAAGACCGCTAAATAATTCGGTCATCTGTACTTACCGTGACTGACTCGGCAAATCTCATTCCTGCTCCAGTAGCAACTGCAGTGCTCGATCATGTCGTGCGCTCAATTGTTGACAACCCAGACGCAGTTCGTGTCGAGGGTGTAACTGACGGAGACAAAATTGTTCTTGAAGTTCGCGTTGGTGAAGGCGACCTTGGTCGCGTCATCGGTCGTCGTGGCCGCACTGCAATGAGCATTCGCACGGTTGTTCGTGCAGCCGCAACACGCGATGGCGTGGATGTCGATGTCGACTTCGTCGACGACTGACCAGCAGCCACCTACAGGCCTGTTGCATGTAGGTCGCTTAGGGCGACCCCACGGAGTTCGTGGCGAAATGTATGTCGATATTTTCAATAGTCATGCAAAACGTGTAGCTGTCGGATCCAAACTCTGGGTTGCCGGCAAGTGGTACGAAATCTCCAAATCAAAAGTTCAGGCTGAACGTTGGTTGATGACATTTAAAGATTTGGATGATCGCAACA
>CAINTF010000089.1 GCA_903853285.1 uncultured Acidimicrobium sp.
CGTCGTCCACGTCGTATGCGGTGAATGTGATATCCATGTTTTCCGGGTTGATACCGACGATTACTTCTTCGGCTGCTCCCTGACGCTTTTTGTACGCAGTCGCAAGTGCTTCAACAAGCACCCGCAAGAGAGAATCGACGGAAATACCGCGATCCCCTGCCAACATACGGATTGCTTCTGTCATATCGAGATTGCTCATGATTCGTTAACCTCCGATTGCGTCTTGGTATTCACTTTTGTTGCACCCGACTTTGGAGTTGGGCCCCATTCAAACACTGTGCGAGCGCGATCGATCATGTCGTAGCCGATCGTCATCTCTGTTACTTCAGTTGTTTTGGTTGAAGATTTATCGTTCAGTCGAACGACAATGTTGTTTTCGTCAGCCGACAACAACACACCTTGCGCGCGACGCACGCCGTTGACGGCAGCAGTCAAACGAATAGCAACAACTTTTCCGACTTCGCGAATGAAGTGTCTTGGAACGCGAAGTGAGCGCTCGAGGCCTGGGCTCGTTACTTCGAGTGTGTAATGACCGGGCACAGGATCACTGTGGTCAAACTCACGAGAGATCAGACGAGTGATCAGTGCGATCGACTCCATGTTGACACCCGCTGGACCACCTGTTGGGGTGTCGACAACTACGCGCAAAATGCCACCCTGGTATTCGACGTCGTACAACTCGAGACCCAGATCGGTCACGATTGGAAGAATGAGAGCAGAGACACGATCAACGACAGGGTTCAACTTGGTGCTTCCACGTGCTACTGACATGTTTTCTCTCCCTTCTTGACGGATTCCGGTAAAACTTTGGCTTGTTTTAAGGGTTTGAAACCTCAAAAACAAGTCCCTGTAATGAACAAAAGGCGTGGGTCGAGACCCACGCCTTCAGCTCGACGAACTATAAAGGACCTCTTCATTATATCTCCGCGAACTAAGGTTCGTCACGGCTCGCCCAACAGGCAAAAGGCATTTAGACGATAAATACAGGCTAAATTCAGTTATCAGTAAGCCAAAAATCCAACTCCTAACGAAACGAAGTAATCGCGCGTGATCAACAAAATGTCCACCCTGTTTGTACGCACATTGCGCGATAACCCTGTTGATGCTGAGGTTCCAAGCCACCGACTACTGGTGCGGGCTGGCTACATTCGCCGCGCAGCACCTGGTGGCTACACATGGCTTCCGCTTGGCTGGCGTGTGTACCAACATGTCGCGGAAATCATTCGGCAAGAGATGGACAACATTGGTGCACAGGAAGTCAATTTTCCTGCCATGTTGCCTCGTGAACCATACGAAGCCACCGGAAGATGGACCGACTATGGCGACAACCTGTTTCGACTCCAAGACCGACGCAAAGTTGACTTCCTCCTCGGTCCAACCCACGAAGAGATGTTTACATTGCTCGTAAAAGATTTGTACTCCAGCTACAAAGACCTACCACTTTCGCTGTATCAGATTCAGACCAAGTTTCGCGATGAAGCGCGCCCACGTGGTGGCCTGTTGCGCGGACGAGAATTTTCAATGAAGGATTCATACAGTTTTGACATCGACGATGAAGGTTTGCAGCAGAGCTACGACGCTCACCGCAATGCCTACGTTCGTATCTTCGAACGCCTTGGGTTGCCTTTCGCAATCGTGTCTGCAATGTCTGGTGCAATGGGCGGATCAAAGTCCGAAGAGTTTTTGTTTCCATGCGAGATCGGTGAAGACACTTTCGTGCAATGCACAAAGTGCGATTACTCGGCCAACACTGAAGCAGTGAGGGTTGGTGCGCCGGTTTCCATTGATGCCGCCAACACTCCTCCCGCACAAATATTTGATACACCAGCAACACCAACGATTCAGACTCTTGTTGACTTGTTTAATTCACGTGCAGACTTACAACGATCAGACCGACAGTGGACTGCAGCAGACACACTCAAAAACGTCGTAGTCAATTTGCGCCATCCCGACGGACGCATCGAAGCACTCGCTATCGGCGTACCTGGCGATCGTGAAGTAGACATGAAACGTCTTGAAGCACAAGTGTCACCAGCCGAAGTGGTGCCATTTGATGACACCCACTTTGCAGCAAATCCAAAACTCGTCAAGGGCTACATCGGACCAAATGCCTTAGGTCTTTCTCATTCAACAGGAGTCCGCTACTTGCTCGACCCACGCATCGCCGACGGCAGCGAGTGGATTACTGGAGCAAATGCTGCCGGCAAGCATGTTGCCCATCTTGTGCATGGCAGAGACTTCACCGCAGATGGAGTAATTGACGTTGCCGAAGTACGCGATGATGACACTTGCCCTTCGTGCGCTTCTGCGCTGATCATTAAACGAGGCATCGAGATTGGTCACGTGTTTCAGTTGGGTCGCAAATACGCAGAAGTCTTGGGTTTGAGCGTGCTCGACAAAAATGGCAAGGCTCAAACCGTAACGATGGGCTCGTATGGCATTGGTGTTTCGCGCGCAGTTGCCGCAATAGCCGAAGCAACATGCGACGACATCGGTCTGCGTTGGCCACACGCTATTGCGCCATTCAATGTGCAGATAGTGATGGCGGGCAAAGAAGATGA
>CAINTF010000090.1 GCA_903853285.1 uncultured Acidimicrobium sp.
CGAATCTCGTCGACCAATTTGTCGGCGATATCTGCGTGTGCCAGAACATAGTCAGGAGCGACACAAGTCTGACCAGCATTCACATATTTGGCCCATGCAATTCTTCGACCCGCAATAGCAAGGTTTGCCGACTTGTCAACGATGGTTGGACTCTTACCACCCAACTCAAGTGTGACTGGTGTGAGGTTTTCTGCAGCAGCCCGCATCACCACACGACCAACGGTTCCGTTGCCTGTATAAAAAATGTGGTCAAACTTTTCGGCCAGCAACTGGGTTGTCTCTGGCACTGCACCCTCAACAATTGCAATGGCGTCTTTGTCGAAATATTGTGGCACGAGCTTGCCGAGCAGCGCAGAAGTAGCGGACGAAACTTCAGAAGGTTTCATGACGACTGCGTTACCCGCCGCAATAGCACCGGCAACAGGAATGAGAAGTAACTGAATTGGATAGTTCCAAGGAGCGATCACCAACACCACGCCCAATGGCTGTGGAATGCGGTGCGAACTTCCAGGCATCGACACCAATGGCGTACTTACCTTGCGAGGCTCTGTCCACTTCTTGAGATTTTTGATGATCAATTCAATTTCAGTGATCGAGAAGCCAATGTCGTACAGCCAAGCTTCTTCCGGACCACGACCGAGGTCCTGTTTGAGAGCAGCAGAAAAATCATCTGCGTTGTCTCGAAGCATCTTGATCATGCTTGTCAGTTGCGCTTTGCGCCAAGCGAGCGGACGCGTCTTGCCTGACTCAAAAGCTGTGCGCGCTGTAGCTACTACTTGAGAAATCATTCGAGCGGACGACGAGATTCGAACTCGCGACCCTCACCTTGGCAAGGTGATGCTCTACCACTGAGCCACGTCCGCAAAACCGGTAATTGCCTTACTTCACTAGAGAGATGAGTTTAGCAGGGGGTCTGCTGTGGTCAACACGTCGCGATTAATTGATTCTTTCGTGCCATATCGCACCACTCCAGCCAATGACGTAAGCACAACTGCGCCACCGATGAACTGCACCAGGTTAATTTGTTGCTCAAATACAAGCCATGCTCCGATCATCGACAGGACTGGCATCAGTAGTGAAATTAATGACGAAGTTGAGGCCGGTACAAATTTCTGGGCCCACACCATCAAGGTGTGCCCAACCGTGCCGGTAAAACAAGTCATCAACAAAATCAGTCCAATGTCGCGAGCACTCACCCTGCCTAGATCGGTTGATGTAACAATCGCCCATGGAGCCACAACAGCTACTTGAGCCACACTGACTCCAAAAATAAATGCCCAGGCGCCAACCCCATCAGTACGGACCTTTTTTGAAGCCACAAAATAACCAGCCCATAAAACAGCGTTGGCGAGTGCATAAACATCTCCGCGGAGTGTTGCGCCACCAGAACCATTTGCGCCAAAAACGATTGCACAAATTCCCATAAAACTCACGACAGCCAATACCACCTGAACAAAACGAATGCGCTCACCCAAAAACTTTGGAGCGACGAACAGCACTAATGCGGTCGAAACATTGCCGATGATTGTTGCATTAGCGACCGACGTGACCTTCATTGCGGTAAAGCCAGCAATTGTTGAGAGCCCAAAAAAAATGCCGGGCCAGAAGGAGATTTTCATTACATGTTTGGTGATTGGCACTTTGCGCGATTTAGCGATGGCAAACAATAATGGTGGCCAGAAAATGACGCGATAAAAAATCGTGGTGTTAATTGAAACTCCGACACTCAGCGTGATGATTGGACCAAAACTCCACACCAGTACTGCCGCAAACACAGCAAGGATTGGCGCTGACTGAACGCGCGTAGTGATGCGGTTCATTAAAAACTAATTACGAGCGAGAATCTGGTGGTCGCAAGTCGATTCGCAGCACCAAAATGCCATCTTCTAGTGATGCCTCGGCATCACCGATCATTGCGAAGTCCTGGAAATCGGACTGTGCCTGTTTCAAGAACATCTGCCGTTCCTCGCCTGCGACTGGTGGCAACGGACGACGTTTCACAGCATCAGCTCGCTCTTTGTAGCGAGCGATCATTTCGGAGGGTTCAAATGCGGCCATGAGTTAAAACTACTTCCTCGCTACTTGAGCAATGGATCAATGACATGTCGTGGACCATTGTCCGCTACTACTTCGACTGTTCGCTCGGGACGATTAATGGGTTTGCGTGGAGCAGTTCGTATCGGTTCAACGACTGGCATCTTGTTTGAACTCATACGCACTGCATCAAGCATTGCAGCGCGCTCGGTTTCATCAGCCTCCTCATAGGCCGCATCGCTCATGATCTCAAGGGGTGCAAGAGCCGGAGACTCTGGTCTTGCCTCATTCCAAAACCACCAAGTCATGCGTGCGAGTGCGCCTCCAACCACA
>CAINTF010000091.1 GCA_903853285.1 uncultured Acidimicrobium sp.
AATCTGTGTGTTGTTGACTTGAATGCAATGTGGCAGGTCAATCCGGCCACGTTGGCAAGTAAGAGCAGAAATACTCCCTTCGTCGGGAGACAATTACGAGGTATTGTGCGCAGCACGATGTATCGCGGACTAATCACTGTTCAGTATGGGGAAGCACAGAAATGACAATTCGCGAATCTGTATTGGTGCTTCGAGATGGCAGCGTCTTTGAGGGCGAAGCAATAGGGGCAGACCCTGTTGGCGGCATCGCAAGCGGTGAGGTGGTATTCCATACAGCTTTAACGGGCTATCAAGAAGTGATCTCCGACCCGTCGTATGCAGGTCAGATCATTACGTTCACAACGCCGCACATTGGTAACTATGGAACCACACCGCTCGACAATGAGTCTTCACATGTGTTTGCTCGCGGTGTGATTGTGCGTGAGATGTCGCAACGCCGTAGCAATTGGCGAGCCAACAACGACCTTGACGCGTATTTGCGTGGAATGAATGTGAGTGGCATTGCGGGTATTGATACCCGAAGACTCACTCGTGTGCTTCGCGACACGGGAGCAATGCCTGGCGCTTTTGGTCAGGCCAGTCAGGCAAGCGTGTTGGCTCGTGCTCAGAGTGAGTTGGGTACAGCTGGAATTGATTTGGTGAAACAGGTAACGACAACTCAGCCCTACATCGTTGGTAGCGGACATATGAAAGTCGTTGCGTACGATTTTGGAATTAAGAGCACCATTCTTCGCTGCTTGAGCGAAATAGCAACAGTTCATGTTGTGCCGGCAAATTACTCGGCCGAGCAGGTATTGGCGCTGCAACCCGACGGTGTGTTCTTGTCCAACGGCCCTGGTGATCCAGAAACGGTCGAAGGTGCGCCAGCGGCGATCCGCGCGATTATCGAACAGGGCGTACCGATGTTCGGCATTTGTCTCGGGCATCAGCTCATGGCGCTTGCGCTCGGAGGAAAAACCTTCAAGTTGCCGTTTGGTCATCACGGAGCAAACCATCCGGTGCGCAACTTGCGTACTGGGTCTGTTGAAATCACTAGCCAAAATCACAACTTTTGCGTTGACCCTGCATCGCTGAGTGACGTCGCCGATATCACTCACACCAATCTCAACGATCAAACCAACGAGGGCATGCGTGTTCGCGACGTTCGTGCATTCAGCGTGCAGTATCACCCTGAAGCCGGGCCAGGGCCACACGACAGTCGATATTTGTTTAATGAATTTGCGCAACTGATGGGACAACGCTGATGCCACGCCGTAGTGATTTGAAATCAATTTTGATTATCGGTTCGGGCCCAATCGTTATTGGTCAGGCATGTGAGTTCGACTACTCGGGTACGCAGGCGTGTCGAGTGCTGAAAGAAGAGGGTTATCGAGTTATCTTGGCCAACTCAAACCCGGCCACGATTATGACCGACCCGGATTTTGCTGATCGAACATATATCGAACCACTTACTGTTGACGTGGTCGCCGCCATTATTGCCAGAGAAAAACCAGATGCCGTTTTGCCAACGCTTGGTGGCCAGACTGCATTGAACTTGGCTATGGCATTGCACGCTCGCGGGTTAGTTGGAGTGCCAGGTACGCCGGAGTTAATCGGCGCAAATGCTGAGGCAATTGCAACGGCAGAGGATCGCGAAAAATTCAAGATTGCGATGATCGAAATCGGGCTGAACGTGCCAGTGAGCGGAGTCGCTCACAACATGGAAGAGGCCCTAGTTGTGCGCGACGAAATTGGACTGCCAGCAATTATTCGTCCTGCTTACATCTTGGGCGGTCGTGGCACCGGTATCGCACATAACGAAGAAGACTTTAAAAAGATTGTTTCCGACGGATTATTGGCAAGCCCAATCAACGAAGTGTTGATTGAAACCTCGATTGCTGGTTGGAAAGAATACGAACTCGAAGTCATGCGTGACCGCGCTGACAACTGCGTAATTATCTGTTCCATTGAAAATATCGATCCAATGGGAGTTCACACTGGAGATTCGATCACCGTTGCCCCAGCGATGACTCTTTCCGATGTTGAATATCAAAAGATGCGCGATGCGGCTTTTGCGTGCATCCGAAGAGTCGGAGTAGAAACGGGTGGATCGAACGTTCAATTTGCTGTCAACCCACTGACCGGCGAGCAAGTAGTGATCGAGATGAACCCGCGTGTTTCACGTTCATCTGCATTGGCGTCGAAGGCAACG
>CAINTF010000092.1 GCA_903853285.1 uncultured Acidimicrobium sp.
AATTCATAGCGCTTGTCTTGCTCGCAATCGTCATTACTTTTGGAAATACGCCGATAATGAGTGCACATGATTGGTGGTGGAGTGGTTTTGCGGGAGGCGGCGGAGCAATTGCGTTAATCGCTTTTTACCAAGCAATGTCACTTGGTTCCATGACCGTTGTTGCTCCTATTTCGGCAATCGTCGGCATGTGTAGTCCAGTTGTTGTTGGACTCATCCAAGGTGAGCGTCCAGCGCACATCGCATACTTCGGAATGGCTCTCGCAGCGCTTGCGGTAGCACTTGTAGGAGATGTCCTCGATCACCACGATCTTCCCACCCCATTGCGTTCAATTGTTTACGCGTTTATTTCTGGTCTTGGGTTTGGAGTGATTTTTGTCTGTCTCGCTCAGACTTCTGACAATGCGGGCTTGTGGCCGCTTCTTGGTCAGCGAATGGTGAGTGTTCCTACCGTTGCACTCGTTGCATACTTCAGTACGGGACGCATCCATGTTGCACGAAGCGTTCTTCCCCTTGCTGCGCTGTCCGGATTACTCGACACAACTGCAAATGGTTTGTACTTATTGGCCATTCATGGCGGATTACTTTCGCTTGTTGGCGTGATCACAGCGCTCTACCCCGTTTCTACCGTTGGTCTCGCGGTCACACTCGACAAAGAAAAATTGCACAAGAGTCAAATCATCGGACTCGTACTGGCAGCAATCTCGCTGTCCATGGTTGGCTACGCGTCGAATAGTTGAACACGATCGTTGCGCCGGAGACAATTACTGAGTCGGGCTGGCGGGATTTGAACCCGCGACCTCTTGTCCCCCAGACAAGCACGCTAACCAAGCTGCGCTACAGCCCGCATCTCGACTATTTACCCTAGCGAAAGAGATCTATAACTCTCCAAGACAAATACATGATCAAAGCGCCGACAAGTAGTTTGAAATGCCACGGCACCGATACATCTTCTTCGCCCGAACTCTGAGCAAGTTTTTTCAGATTAATCGTTTTTGCAGTGAGTTGACCATTGATAGTTATATCGGCAATCGGCTTTAAACATTTGGGACACGAACCATCGGACAACATAGCGCTCGGCGCCAAATACTTTGCGCAATCTTCACACCAAGGCATGCGTTTACTCTGAGCGTTTGCGAACACGCATCTTGATCGGAGTTGAACCAAATTCAAACTTCTCTCGGATACATCGTTCGAGATAACGAAGATACGGCGCTGGCAATTCGCGATTCACAAACAAAGTAAATGTTGGCGGATCAGTTGCACCTTGGAGTGCATACAGAACACGTGCACCGCTGCCAGCCGGCTGCTTTTGTTGCGCCTCGGCCATCACTTTGTTTACGTCCCGCGTAGGAACACGCTTGTGATAGTGAACGATGCATTCTTGCAAAATTGGCAGAAGTCTGTGAACACCTTTACCGGTGAGTGCTGAAACTTTGAGTACTGGAGCGTCGCCAATGAAGTACAGCTTGCGAGTCATTTCATTGTCAATATGCTCTCGACCCTCGGCGTCGAGCGTCTCCCACTTGTTCAGAATCACGATCACTGGACATCCAGCGGCATCAATACGTTCTGCAAGTCTTTGATCCTGGCTTGTAATACCGTCATGTGCATCAATAACCAAGAGCGCAACGTCTGATTCATCGACGGCACGAAGTGCGCGAACGAATGAGTAATACTCGGCCGATTCATCCACTTTGCTCTTGCGACGCATTCCGGCAGTATCAACAAACACCATCGGTCCATCTTCGGTATCAACCTGCGTATCGATTGCATCGCGGGTTGTTCCTGGCATGTCGTGCGTGATCGAACGATCCTCGCCTACCAACCTGTTGAAGAGTGTGCTCTTGCCAACATTCGGACGACCAACTATTGACACGCGCGGGATTCCAGGCGCACGAATTGCGTCACCAAGTTCTGGTTCTGGCTCAAGATCAAGTGCCTCAACTCGTTCGAGAATCGCGTCGAGCAAGTCACCAGACTTGCGGCCGTGCAACGCCGAAACCGCAATTGGCTCGCCAAATCCAAGAGACAAAAAGTCCCAACGATCTGATTCGCGTCGCTCAGAGTCAATTTTGTTGGAAACCACGAGCACGGGACGGTCTACCTTGCGCAGCCATTGCGCGATGAGTTCATCGTCGTGGGTGACCCCGACCCAAGTATCGACAACGAAAAGCACGAGATCTGCAGCTCGTGCTGCCTCTTCTACTTGACGACTGACTTTGGTATCAAGCTCTGAGCCACCAGGCATCCAACCGCCAGTGTCAACAACACTAAATTTCTTGCCAATCCATTCGACATCGCGCTCGAAACGATCGCGCGTTATACCCGGCTGGTCTTCAACAATTGCTACTTGAGCGCCCAAAAACCTATTGAACAGCGTGCTCTTACCCACATTGGGTCGTCCGACGATTACAACGGTAGGCAATCGATCAGTCACAGATGCATTCTACAAGCGGTTTACGTGAGAACGATGAGCACTAAAGTGAAGTCGTGACAGTGAGCAACGATGTGATCAATCAATCGCATGTCGATCGCGTCCTACTCGCTGCCCCCCGTGGCTTCTGCGCTGGTGTCGAGATGGCCATCAAAGCTCTTTCCTGGATGGTTCGCACGTTTCCCGCTCCTGTGTATTGCTTTCATGAAATCGTGCACAACAAGTCTGTCGTGGATCGTTTTATTGCACAGGGCGTGATCTTTGTTGATGATATTGACGCAATTCCGGCCGGAAGCCCAATCATGTTGTCCGCTCACGGCTCCGCACCAGAAGTAGTCGCAAATGCTGTAGCTCGAGGAGGTTACGTAGTTGATTCAGTTTGTCCGTTGGTCACCAAAGTGCACCACGAACTCCGAGTGCGTTCAAATAAGGGATACAAAATTATTTATATCGGACATGAAGGCCACGAAGAGGCAGTTGGAACTATGGCTGTAGCTCCACATGCCACAACTCGTGTTGAAAAGATCGATGATGTTGCCGCACTACCCGACACAAACGAGCCGCTCGCACTACTTGCTCAGACAACTTTGTCTCATCGAGATTGGCAAGAAGTAGCGCAGGCTGTCAAAGTACGTTTTCCTCAGGTATGGCAACCAGGAAAAAGTGACCTCTGCTTCGCTACTACCAATAGACAAACCGCACTGATGCAAATCGTTCAAGATTGTGATGCCGTGATAATTATCGGTTCGTCAAATTCTTCAAACACACTTGCATTGGAAAAACTTGCACGTTCAATGAATTGCAAAACCGTTCTACGCATCAACTCTGCAGATGAGATCCCTGACAATATTTCGGGCACTGTTGGAGTAACCGCCGGTGCATCTGCGCCCGAAGAACTCGTAATGGCTGTAGTGAACCGCCTTGCACCACGCTTAGGGGTTGAGGAGGTCAGACTCACAACCGAAGACGAGTATTTCCCGCCACCACGCAACATTCGCCAACTGCAGCATGCAATCGAACAGGCTTCCACTGTCATGATCGGCGGAAATTTCTTAAGTGGTCAACACCTAGATGACCGCTCAGTAAGCGCAAGTACCGTTTTGCAAAAACTTACAAATTAGTTTCGCGGCACTTTGTATTAATTACGGGGTACTTTGCTCCAGGCAATCTCGCGATCAACGCGAACGTCTCCCGGAAGTCCGAGCATTCGCTCACCAAGAATGTTTTTCATAACTTCGCTTGTCCCACCTTCAATACTGTTGGCGCGAGCACGCAAGAATGCCTTAGGCACAGAGTCAAAGCTCATTGCTGTTTCCGGCCGAACCATTGCATAACTTCCGTACAACATGCCGTGCGCACCCATCAGTTCAATACAGAACTCATAAGTCTGCTTGTTGAGATCAGCACTGGCCATTTTGCCAATTGAACCCTCTGGTCCAGGAACTCCGAGTTTTCGATTCTGTCCCGCTCGAATGTTGGTGAGTCGAAGCACTTCTGCCCTAATCCACAATTGGGTTAACTTGTCGCGAGTTGCTGCGTCTCGCTCCTCGACTGGCATCTTTTCCCAAATCTTCATTGCTTCGCGGATCGGACCAGACGCCCTTGGTGGAATCGCACCACCAATTGCCACTCGCTCATTCATCAATGTCGTCAAACTCACACGCCATCCATCTCCTGGACCACCAAGTGTCTCCGCTACTGGCACTCGCACATCGGTGAAATAGACCTCGTTGAATTCAGCTTCGCCGGTCATTTGCCGTAATGGTCGAACTTCAACTCCAGGAGCTTGCATATCAACGATTACTGCCGTCATTCCAGCATGCTTCACTGCATCTGGATCTGTGCGCACAACGAGTAGACCCCACTTCGAGAGATGAGCCAAAGTTGTCCATACCTTTTGACCATTGACCAGCCATTCATCTCCGTCTTTGATTGCCTTCGCTGAGAGTCCAGCAAAGTCAGAGCCGGATCCTGGTTCGGAAAACAACTGACACCAAATCTCTTCACCGGTAAACAATGGTCGCAAATATTTCTTGCATTGTTCTGGTGTTCCCCACTCGACAACGGTTGGTCCACACATTCCATAACCAATCGGATTTCGCGCATAAGCATTCGGGCCACCAGCTGCGGACAATCTCTCACTCACAATTTTCTGGTGCTTAGGCGACAAGCCGAGGCCACCTGAGCCAACAGGAAAGTGCACCCACGCAAGACCACGGTCGAACTGCTCACCCAAAAACACAACCGGCTTAGTTTTGCTCGGCGGAAATGCATCAAGTAACTCAGTGATCGCCTCGTTAATTACTTGTTCATCCCGTGTTGTTTGCATCTGCTCTGTCGACATTCGCTCCCCTTTTGTCAAAAACAAATCTAGTAACCCCCGAGACTTTACGCTGTATCGGTCCTGCCGATACCCGACTAGAAATTGCTTGATGCATCAGAATTTGGGCTAACTTTTGCCTATGTTTCCAGGACAGATTGCAGCCTTGACTCCAGATAAGCCGGCCGTCATCATGGCTTCAACGTCACAAGTTATTACCTACAAAGAACTGGATGTGGCGGCCAACCGACTCAGCCAATTACTTTTCCAACACGGTTTACTTCCCGGTGACCACATCGCTATCTGTCTCGAGAATCACCCTCGCTACTTCGAAATCATTTGGGGTTGTCACTATGCGGGACTGATCTACACGGCATGCTCCAGTCGCCTCACATCTGATGAGCTGTCATACATCATCAACGATTGCAATGCGAAAGCTTTCATTACGACTAAATACAAAGCTGACCAAGCCACCGAAATTTCAGATGTAATTCCGAATGTTGCGCTAAGGCTCATGCTGGACGGTGCGATCGATGGGTACGAAAGCTACGAAGACATCGTTGCTCAGCAGTCGCCACTGCCACTTGAAGATCGAGTGGATGGATCGGACATGCTGTATTCAAGCGGAACAACTGGTCGGCCAAAAGGTGTCGCGCTCAACCTCGGCAAACTTCCGCTCGGGTCGCCAAACGGTGTTACATCACTTGGACAATTCTTGTTTGCGATGAACGACAGCACCGTATACCTCTCACCTGCGCCCCTGTATCACGCAGCTCCACTGCGTTGGAACCTTGCAGTGCACCGCGTTGGCGGCACAACAATCATCATGGAACACTTCGATGCCGAAGAGTATTTACAACTTATTGAAAAATACCAGGTGACACATTCCCAAACTGTTCCAACGATGTTTGTTCGTCTGCTCAAACTCCCCAACGAAGTGCGTACTCGATACAACACCTCATCACTCACCCACATCTTTCATGCAGCTGCTCCCTGTCCAATCGACATCAAACAGCAGACAATTGAATGGCTTGGTCCGATTGTTCATGAGTATTACGCGGGCAGCGAAGGTAATGGTTTTGTCTACTGCAATTCAGAGCAATGGCTTGCGCACCCAGGCACGGTCGGTCAATCTCTACAAGGAGTCATTCATATTCTCGATGACGATGGCAAGGAACTTGAAACTGGCCAGACCGGGACGATCTACTTCGAGAGTTCAGCAAAGTTCGAGTATCACAACGATCCCGAGAAGACACAAGCCTCGAAGGATTCGCTTGGACGAGGCTGGTCCACTCTCGGCGACATTGGCTACCTCGACAGTGAGCAATATCTCTATCTCACCGACCGCAAAGCATTCATGATCATTGCGGGTGGTGTCAATATCTACCCGCAGGAAGCAGAAAATATTCTGGTTTCTCACCCAGATGTTATTGACGTCGCTGTTTTTGGAATTCCGAATGATGAATTCGGTGAAGAAGTGAAGGCAGTTGTCCAGCCAACAGTGATGCCCCCGACACTCGAAGAAGCCAAAATACTCGAACGCATCCTGATCGAACACTGCAAGGCGTCACTTGCTTCTTTCAAATGTCCAAAATCTGTTGACTTTCGAACCGAACTTCCGCGGCACCCAACAGGCAAGCTCTACAAACGCCTATTGAAAGATGAGTACTGGGCTGCCGCTGGACGAAGTATTTAGAGCAACTCTGTGACTCATCCATTTCTAGATACGCATCTCCCTATTGCCTTCGCGCATCGCGGTGGCGCGAGTGATGCGCCAGAGAACACGATGCCGGCTTTCGCAAGAGCAATCGAACTTGGATATACATACCTTGAAACCGATGTGCACGCCACTCGCGACGGTGTGCTCTTAGCTTTCCATGACGACGACCTCTTACGCACATGCGGTGTGGCAGGAAAAATCAGTGAACTTGATTATTCCGAAGTGCGCAATGCTCGCGTCAGTGGAACGGAGCACATTCCATTGTTGCAAGATCTTTTCGACGCTTGGCCACAGGCACGTATCAATATTGACTGCAAATCAGATGCAGCTCTCCTTCCGTTAATAGATGCTCTACGTCCACCCCATGTTCTCGACAAAGTGTGTGTTGGTTCCTTCAGCGATAAACGCCTCTCAGTTCTTCGCGAGACCTTCGGATCAGCGCTTTGTTCGTCACTAGGTCCAAAACAAGTCGCGTTACTTCGTGTGCGAAGTTGGATCGGAGTTGTCAAACCTTTCGAAGGTGCACTTGCAGCACAGATTCCCCTCAAGCAAGGCCCGATTACGCTCACGGACAAGCGACTGGTTGACGATGCACACAGCGCAGGGCTGCAAGTTCACGTATGGACCATCGATGAACCCGACGAGATGGAGCACCTCCTCGACTTGGGCGTAGACGGAATTATGACCGACAAACCTCTCGTGCTGAAGCAAATTCTGCAGAATAAAGGTCTCTGGAATTCGCCGATCAGCTGATTGGCACTATTAGATTATTTGTGTGACCCCTACGAGGATGCGGCTCAGCCGAC
>CAINTF010000093.1 GCA_903853285.1 uncultured Acidimicrobium sp.
ATGAAGGGTTCCGGAAGCGGACCTTCAGAAGGCGGCGATCGTGGCCCACGTCCAGAGCGCAGTGGCGGAGACCGCGGCGGTCGCAATGACCGTGGCGGCAACAGTCGTGGTGGAGATCGTGGCGGCAATAGCCGTGGCGGTAACAGTCGTGGTGGAGATCGTGGCGGCAGTAGCCGTGGCGACAACAGCGCACGTCGCGAACCAAACCGTGGATCACGCCCAGCAGAGCCAGTCAGCGACAACGCTGTCTCGGTGAGCTTCGAAGAACAATTCGACAGCGAATTCAACGGCTAATTACTAGAAATTGAGTTCATGCCGTTTTTGTTAACGGCTAACCTCGTTTCATGATCAAAGTAGGAGTCATCGGCGCCGCAGGGCGTATGGGCGCAACAGTCTGTGCCGCTATTGCGGCCGCCGATGGTCTTCAACTTGTCGCTGCAGTCGATGCCGTTCCTGGTGTTACCGCAGAAGGCATCACCATCTCGAAAGAGTTGCGCGCACTTGCCGACGCACATGTCGACGTCGCAGTCGACTTCACCGTTGCCGCAGCTTCGCGCATCAATTTGCCTTGGCTTGCGATGCACAGTATTCACGCTGTGGTTGGCACGACCGGCTTCACACAAGAAGATCTCGACACTTTTAAGAAGTCATTCACAAATAGCAACTGTCTGATCGCTGCCAATTTTGCAGTAGGTGCGGTGTTGATGATGCGCTTTGCCGAGATGGCAGCACCATTTTTTGACACGGCCGAAATTATTGAAGTGCATCACGACGGCAAAGCAGACTCACCGAGTGGAACCGCAATTACAACTGCACAGCGCATGGCTGCGGCGAGCAATGAGTGGGCGAGTGACCCTACAAAGCACGAAGCAATTGAGGGTGCACGTGGAGCAAAAGGCCCTGGCGATATTCCAATTCATGCAGTGCGCATGCGTGGCACTGTTGCCAATCAAGAAGTCATTCTTGGTACGCAATCTCAAACTCTGACGATTCGTCACGACACGATTGATCGCGCAAGCTTTATGCCAGGTGTTGTGCTCGCGTGTAAGAAGATCGCTGTTCACCAAGGGTTCACCTTGGGGCTCGATACGTTTCTCAATATCTAATTGGGTCAAACTAATTTGACAGCTGGATACTGCGGCAATTCTTGACTTTTTTAATAATGCTCCATATATTTTTGTGATGAAAACTTTTCACAAAGTGGCGTCTAAGCGCGCCTGTATGGCATTAGTGGTTGCGTTGGCTATTGCAACGAGTGCACCACAGGCAAGTGCGGCAAATTCGGCAGGTGGCAAATGCACCAAGGCGGGTGAAATCGCCAAGTCTGGTAAAACCACTTTGAAGTGCACCAAAGTCGGATCAAAACTTGTGTGGGTGGCACAAAGCTCGAGTGGCAGTGGCAGTTCGGGTTCGGCGAGCACGGGAACACAGCCAACTTCGCAGCGTGATATTCCAGCGATTATTCAAAACTGGGGATTCAATTTCACTGACTACTCCGCAGCAACAGGCAAAGCAGGAGACATGTTGATTAAGGGAGTGACCCCGCCAACGTTTACAGGGCCGACCGCTGCGGCAGACAATGCGATGTATCGACTACTGATCGGACCAATTGGTGCGGTTGTGCAGGGAATGACAGAGCCTCAAATGGGTTTTTATTTGCCGCTTGGTACTTCTGTCGTTTCAATGGTGACTGGCACTGTGTGCGATCTGCCGAAGTTGTACAGCAATGATTACAGCGTTCGTGTTGCTCCGCCGGGAATGTCTTGCATGCAGGGTGGCGCATACGTTTTGTACGAACATGAGCATTTGCTCAATCCAACGGTGAAAGTTGGCGACAAAGTTACTGCTGGTCAAAAATTGGGAATAGTGAGTGATTACAACCCGCATTGGAAAGCGAAAGGCCTTGGCGTAATTGAAACCGGCGTCTTCTTTTCCAAGAAGGGTTCCAATGCGCCGTGGCACGCATGTTTGTCGAGTTTCCTAGATCCAACCAAGAAGTCCGCGATGCTTGCAACCTTGAGTTCGGCCTACGCAGCTTGGGAGGCTGAGCTTGGTGACACGTCTCTGTATGACGAAGCAAAGATGTCACCAATTGGTTGCTACACCACGGCCGAAATGACCGACAGCAATAGCAGTAGCTCTAGCAATAACGGCGGCTAGCGAAAATTAGCGAAGCGCGTTGATAGCTGCTTCGTAGTTTGGCTCGTTTGCAATTTCGCTGACGAGCTCAGTGTGTAGCACTTTGCCAGTTCCGTCAACGACGACGACTGCTCGTGCCAAGACACCTTTGAGCACACCGCTCGTGAGGTTGACGCCAAATGCTGCGCCAAAGTTGGAGCGGAACGATGAAGCGGTCTTGACATTTGCCAAGCCTTCAGAACCACAGAATCGACCTTGGGCAAACGGTAAGTCTGCAGAAACGCAGTAAACATCGGTGTTGCTCAAGCCCGATGCAATCTCGTTAAATGTGCGAGTTGACGTTGCGCATGTTGGCGTGTCGATCGAAGGGAAGATGTTGAAAATGACGCGCTTGCCCTTGATGTCAGCGTTGCCAATCTCACTCAAAGTTCCTGTGGTGAGTGCAAATTTTGGAAGACGTGATCCGACTTTTGGAAGCTTGCCGCTTACCGAAACCTTGTTGCCTCCGAGCGTCACTGTCGTCTTTGCGGCGACTTTCTTTTTTGCAACTTTCTTTTTTGAGACCTTCTTAGAATTCTTCTTTGCTGATTTCTTTACAGCTTTCTTTGCAACTTTTTTCGTCGCTTTTTTTGCTGCTTTTTTAGCTTTCTTTTTTGCGGCCATTACATGCTCCTTGTTTGAGTTCGTGCAAAGAGTCTGCCAAATTTATATGCCAACAAGCAAGAAAAAAGTATTTATTTACCTTGGGGTCGACCCTTGCGCACCGACTGAATCATTGACAGAGCAAACAATGCCATCACCACGTACCACTGATACTTTTCGATGTAATTCAGAAACGACTTGATCTGTTCATCAAAAATTTGCCCACCGCGCCATAAGACTGCAAGATTTA
>CAINTF010000094.1 GCA_903853285.1 uncultured Acidimicrobium sp.
AATGTTGCAACATAAAAGATCAATCAGCAATCCGCTGCATGCGCTTGGCAACAGTTCGATGTGTTGCGAGCATTGAGTCGACTTTATTGCTCACTAGTTGGCCGTTATCCACCAGCATCTTGCCGTTCACGATGGTGTGTTTGGCACCAGTGGGCCCGCAGCGCAACCAGGCTTCGATTGGGTCTGCAACAGCACCGGCAAACGCAACACCTGTGAGCGACCAAATTGCAAGATCACCAACTGCACCCACACTGATTTCACCAATCTCACCAACACGACCCAAGCAACCCGCGCCACCTCGTGTCGCGATCTCAAGCGACATGCGTGCTGTGCCTGCCGCAGCGCCATTGCGTAACTTCGCCAACAGCATTGCCTGCCTGGCCTCGAGCCACATTGAAGCAGAGTCGGCAGACGACGAACCATCCACACCGAGCCCAACGTGCACACCTGCTGCTCGCAAGTCAACAATTGGAGCAATTCCCGACGACAAAATCATGTTGCTACTTGGGCAATGAGCCACACCAATCTTTGCCTTGCCCAACTGTTGAATCTCATCATGGTTAGGCATCACGCAATGCGCAACCCACGCGCGATCGGTACACCAACCCACGTCTTCCAAGTATTGAGTAGGTCGACATCCAAATGTTGCTAGTGAGAATGCATCATCTTCAGAGTTTTCGGCGAAGTGTGTGTGCAAGCGCACATCTAGTTTTTCGGCAAGTTGTGCGGACTCTGTCATCAATTGCTTGGTGACGCTAAATGGTGAGCATGGTGCGAGCGCAATGCGAACCATCGCACCGTGCGATGCATCATGGTGTTGCTCCACCGCGCGTTGCGACTCAGCCAAAATCACGTCATGGTCCTGCACCACATTGTCTGGTGGCAAACCGCCATCTTTTTGCGACAACGACATTGAGCCACGTGTTGGATGAAAGCGCATCCCCAAATCTTTTGCCGCCGAAATCTCGGCAGACAATAAGTCACCACCACCCGCAGGATGCACATATAAGTGGTCAGTCGAAGTTGTACAACCTGACAGCGCCAACTCTGCAAGACCTACCCACGCTGAAACATTGGCGGCCTCTTCGTCAAGCGTGCTCCACAATGGATACAGCGTCTGCAACCAGCCAAACAAGGCTGCATTGGTCATTGGCGGGAATGCCCGCGTGAGGTTTTGATACATGTGGTGATGCGTGTTCACAAGCCCAGGTGTAACGAGGCAATCAGTTGCATCGATAACACGAGTTGCTTGCGGCTCAGAACCTGCAGCCCCAACACCAGAAATTAGTCCGTTGGTAATAGCAACCCAACCGCCAGGTATTTCTCTTCGAGCGTTATCTACGGTTGCAACGAGTGTTGCGTTGCGAACAACGAGATCAGCTGTTGAGTTCAGTTGTTTAACTCAACAAGTTCGCTGCCGGCGTTACGAATATCTCCGTCGCGCTGCAGAAAAAAACCGAGCAACGCTGCGATTCCTGCGGTGGAAAGACCCACAACAATTGGAAACGAGAGCAACGCAAGAATGATGATGATTACGCCAGGCATGTCAATTACCGTAGTGGCTTGAAAGCCCAGGCTTCAATCTCAACTGCTCCACCAAATGGCAATGACGCAACACCAATGGTGCTGCGAGCAGGGCGACTAGTGACAAAACCCTCTACGTATGCGGTGTTGAAGGTGCCGAACGTATCCATGTCAGTCAAGAAGCACAGCGTCTTTTTGACGTCATTGATTGTCACTCCGGCGCTCGCGAGTTGCGACTTGAGGTTGACAATTGCTTGTGCTGTTTGAGCGGCAACGCCGCCCTTGACGATCTTGCCATCAACTACACCGAGTTGACCAGAAACAATTACCCAGTCACCGGCTCGAACTACTGGCGTATATGGACCAAGTGGAGCGCCAGATTTTGCTACTGGCTTTTTGGCAGCTTTCTTCGCGACTTTTTTTGTTGCTTTTTTAGCAGTTTTTTTCACAGTCTTTTTCTTGTTGGTGGCCATAGTTCAATCGTACTATTGAGCCATGATCTCGAGGCGCACATTTATCGCCGGATCACTGGGTGTCATTGGCGCAACGAGCACTGTTGGCTTTAGCTCATTACTTGCAGGTTGCTCTGGAGGTTCAACCTCGACAACTACAGATTCTGTTTTGGGATTGTCTGATCTGCAATTGGTCCAGCGATTTCCTCAAGTCTTGGTTCCTGGCAGTGTTCGACTTCCTTTTTCGCTCGCCAACCAAGCAGGCCTGCTCACAACAGAGAGCGGAATTGAACTGCCTTCCACATTGACCGCAAAACTTATTAATGCCGACACACAGGAAGTAGTTGCCGAATCTTTGTCGGCCGACCGACACGACACCGGGCTCACGATTCCCTACTGGCCGTTTCGCGTCGAAATCGACAAACCAGGTATCTACACATTGATTGTTGATGGTGGTCCGGCAGAAGGTGCAGCCGTACAAGTACTCGCTGCAACAGAAGTATTGATTCCACTTGTTGGTTCACAACTTCCTGGCTTTGACACTCCAACGTTTGACGATCATCGTGGTGTTGAGCCAGTGTGTACTCGTACGCCAGAGCCCTGCGAGTTTCACAACATCACTTTGAACGAAGCGCTTGCGTTAAAGAAACCAATCGCATATTTGGTTGGCACACCTGCACATTGCCAAACAGGCACATGTGCTCCCGCACTTGAAGCACTCATCAATGTGAAGAAATCAATTGGTGATGCAATGACATTTCTGCACGCCGAGATCTATACCGACGACAAAGCAACAACAGTTGCACCAGCGGTTGTTGCGCTCAAGATGGAATATGAGCCAGCGATTTACATCACTGATGCGAGCGGAAAAATCATTGAGCGATTTGATGCAATATTTGATGCAGATGAAATCAAAGCAGCAATTGCAACGCTCGGTTTATAGCAACCAAAATTCTTCAGCTGCTAATAGGCAGCCCTAACTAATCTCAGGAAAAGCTATTGCCACAACCACATGAACGAGTTGCGTTCGGGTTGTTGATCTTGAAACCAGCGTCTTGCAAACCATCTTGGTAGTCAAGACTTGCACCGACAAGAAGTTGCGAAGAAGCAGGATCGACAATCACGCGAATCTCCCCGAATGTCACTGTCTCATCATCGGCAGCGACATCGCCGTCGAAAAACATCTCATACGAAAATCCAGAGCAACCTCCGGGGCGAACTGCAACGCGAAGTGCAAGATCGGTTGCACCTTCGGCTTCGAGTAATTGCTTGACCTTATTTGCGGCTGATTCGGTGACCGTGATCATGGGAGCCTCTCTCAAGATTGTTTGTTACTAATAAAACTATTGAGATCACACTACCGTTCATCGCCTTGTCTGTCACGGCTGGCACGTCTGTTTGTCTCTGGTTTCACTGGCGACCTGACGGTAGGTTTAAGCCATGACTGGCAACAAGCCACAGACCACGGGGGCGGCTCCGCCGAGCGTTGCCGAAGTCACCTTGCGCTTGAAAGCAGTGATGGATCCTGAATTGGGCGACAACATCGTCGACTTGGGCATGGCTGCAGTCGAATCAATTTCTACTGACGGCGTCGTTGCGATCGCCATGAAGCTCACTATTAAGGGTTGCCCACTGCGAGTGCAGATTAAAAGAGACATCGAGTCGCGGCTTGAAACGCACCCAGGTGTAACCAAGGTGACTATCGACTGGGGCGAGATGACAGCCGATGAGCGCACAGCAGTGATGACTCGCGCGCGTTGGAATGCTCGCGAGCAAGCACCCGACACTCAGATTCCACTCAACA